>BBCA01000055.1 GCA_001311805.1 Lentibacillus juripiscarius JCM 12147
GATTTTCGCGCGACTTTTCGGGCCCGGCTCGCGCGACTTTCGGCTACCCCAACGTAGCAGTTACGTCGCAGTTATAGACATTGTTCAGCAATGTTTCATTCTCTAAGGTGATGCAAAAAATCCGCACGGCTGCAACTGTACTGCCAAACTGCAGCGATTATTGGCAATACTACAGCGATTCTCATCAAAAAACTCCCCTCGTGAAAGGGAAGTTTCATTCCAAAATAGCCACTAATTTGCGCAATCCGTCCAGCAATCGTGGCGAAGGTCTGCAGTACAATGACTCTTCAAGGACGTGAATCCTGTCTTCCTGAATGGCCTTCATTTCATTCCAGCCAGGCCTTCTCTTCAAGAGCTCCGGCCGCATTTTGGATTCCTTCACGCCAACCCAGACCATGCAGATGTGATCCGGCTCTCGCTGTTTGACGTCATCCCAGGTCGTCTGGACGTTTGCTTGATTTTCTGTATCAAATATATTTCTGGAACCGGCCAATTCACTGATTTCCGTCAGCCAATTCGTGCGTCCAGGTGTAAAAATGGGCTTAGGCCACCATTCCCAATACAGAGTTGCCCTTTCCGGTTTAAGCGAAGCCTGTTCACGAAATGCTGCCACTTCCGCGCGAAATGCATACGCTTTTTCCTTGCCATGCCCGGTCTCTCCCAGTGCTTTGCCAACATACTCGATGTCACTGGCTATTTCTTCCAGTGAGTTAGGGTCCAGGGTAATGTAAGGCAATTCTCTCTTTTCCAGTGCTTCGATATTCTTTTCCATACCGGGAACACTTAATGAAGCTATTACCAAATCCGGCTGCAGCGCTTCCACCTTATCCATATCAATGGAGAGATCAGGACCGACTTTCGGCAATTGCTGGACTTGTGCAGGCCAATCAGAATAATCATCGACGCCGACAAGCAGTTCAACCCGGTCAAGATAGGCCATAATTTCTGTATTACTCGGGCAAATGGATACTACGCGCAACTTACTCCTCCCCCTCCAGATGCTTTATTTATCCTGATCAGTCGTCAGCAAAGGACCGTCTTTTGTAATCACAACAGTATGCTCATATTGCGCCGAGCGTCCTTGATCAACGGTTCGTGCCGTCCAATTGTTGGAGTCCATTTTGCTCTGCCAGCTTCCTTCATTGATCATTGGTTCAATCGTAATCACCATGCCCTCTTTTAACCGTGCGCCTTTATTTGGCAGGCCAAAATGAGGGATATGTGGTTCCTCATGAATGGTTGGCCCAATTCCGTGTCCTGTAAAATCGCGGACAACGGAGAAACCTTCCCCTTCTGCATACGTTTGGATAGCATGGCCGATATCGCCAATCCGATTACCGGGCTGGGCCTGCTCAATGCCTTTGTACAGAGAGTTTTTGGATACCTGCAACAGCCGTTCACCCGCTTCATCGACCGTTCCGACCCGGTATGTCCATGCAGAATCGGCAAGACCACCGTTCAGGTTGACCACCATGTCTATCGTGACAATATCTCCATTTTCCAGTTTTTCATCTCGTGGAAAACCATGACAAATTTCATCATTGACGGAGGCGCAAGTGGCAAATGGGTAGCCACTATACCCTTTTTGTTCAGGTGTGGCACCATGATCAGCCAGAAACTGATCGGTAAATGAATCAATTTCCTTTGTCGTCATTCCCGGTCGTATCATTTTAGCTATTTCCTTATGACACTTGACGAGCAGATCTCCTGCCGCCTGCATCTTCTCTATTTCGCGTTTGCTTTTCCGTGTTATCATCTCGGACTTCCTTTCTGAATCAAGTTCACTTCCCATTAATCAAACTGCTTAAAAATAGTCTTTTGCATAATAAATTTTGCCATTAATGATATTCGTTTCATCCGTTAAAATATCGACAAGAACGCCGCCAACAACGTCGGTGTCTTTCAGCTGATTATTTCGCTTATATTCCCTGAAATTGTCCACATCTTTAAATGCATCCGCATCACTGGCCCGGATCTTCTCCTGCATATTGGTATCCATCACGCCGGGGCTGAATGCAATGACTTTACTTGGCGTGTTCAGTTCCTCTTGTTCCAGTGCGGCTGTTCTCGTAAACATATTGATACTCGCCTTGGACGTGCAATAAGCACTCCAGCCATACACAGGTCTCTCCGCTGCACCAGATGTAATGGTTGTTCCAACAAATTGTACATCCTTTTCAGCAGCCTGTTTCAGGAAGTTATTCATGAATACCATTGGTGCTGTTGTATTCACCCGAATATGGTAAGCCAGATCAGCACTCTGGATATTCATCGACTGGTCAATCGGTTCCAGCACTGCGGCATTGTTAATCAGATAAACCGTCTCTGGATCCTGGTTAAAGACGGATTCACTAATTTCTATTGCCAGTTCCTCTACTTTCTCAATATCACCCAAATCGCAGGAATAGTGCTGATAGGTTATATTGTTCGCTTCCGCAAACTGATTCAGTGATTCATTCGGGCTTCTGGAAATTCCTATAACATGCACACCTGATTCCATCAAAAGTTTAGCAGCTGATTCTCCCAAACCCTTCGATACACCGGTTACCACTGCAAAACGCATACTGATTGATCCCCCTAATATTGACATATGGTCGTATGGTACCAAATTTCTTTCTCGTTTAATTACTAGCGCCAAGCTTGAGAACGGAGCAATTGCTTTAGCCTATCTAACACGTAGGACGATTAATTTTCACTGCATTCGAGTAATCTCCCAGCTAAATTTTATACTTTCCTAACGTGTGAAAGTATACTTATTTTACAATAACAATGGCCTGGCTGCCCATTTGTTCCCAAGCTTTTTCAAAATTCTCCCGGCCGACTTTCTGATTTTTCTGTCCGTACGGGTTATTTACATACACATAATGTTCATCATATCCAGTCACCACGGCACTGTGGACATCAAATGATATATCCATACTGCCTTCTGGTGTATTCCATGTCTGGAAAGCTGTCGTTGGGACAAAGTTCACTGTATTAATCACCCACACCGGCAATCCATGTGAAATATAATGATACAGCAGTTCCACAGGTTTGCCAGTCAAATCAATGGCCTTATCACCGGCGTACTTCTGGGCAAGTTCATGAATGGGACCGTGGTAAACACTCAATCCCGGCCCATTCTCCATATCCCCGACAAAGCCCTCATTCGGATTCCCCTTTTGGCCATCCTCATAGGTTAAAGGGACACGGGGAACCTCGGCAGCTAATTCATTTTTGGTAGTTTCATACCCATGATAATTTAACACCATAGCAAGGCTGGCAACTTCGCACCCATTATACAGCCTCGGCTCATCCATTTGATTAATCAGTGGCACATCCACAGGGGCCGTACTCACAGGTGTTTCTTTGGCGATCGTTTTCAGAGAAGCTGTTTGTGCTTTGAAAACGGCCTCCGATTGTGTTATCTCCATTACTTTCTTTTCCTCGAGGCTAGTTACATTCTCAGCAGTCGCCTCAGAAAAAAATTCTTTATTATCACATGCAGTCAGTGAACCGAACAGCGCCAGCAGCAACAACCACCGTAAACGGCTCTTCATCATTTGAATTGTGCACCCCTGTTAAGCAATAGTTGACTAAAAGTCTTATGATTCAAAAGCGACTCGCGCAATGACAGCCACGAAATCTGTTGCTCCGTATGACTGCTCTCACAGTAGAATATCACCGGCGAAAATCTGCTTAATCGTTATTGACTTCAGCCCAATAACGGACAAGGGTCTCCATCCCTTTATCAAAACTGTCCAGCGGGAAACTTTCATTTGGAGAGTGTAGCCGGTCATCCGGTGTTCCAAACCCAAGCAGCACAATCGGAACGTTATAGATGCTTTCAATCCATTCCACAACAGGTATGGAGCCACCCATCCGTACATAAACAGTTTCTTTCCCGAAGGCTTCCGTGTAACTTTTCGCAGCTTTTTAATCAATGGATGATCCGGATCAACTTTATATGCTTTAGCCGACAGCTTTTCTTTTTTACATCGACCGTGACACCGGATGGCGCTGCTTCGTGCACATGCTTCTCCAGCAACGACTGAATATGTTCCGGATCCTGACCAGGGACAAGCCGGCATGTGATTTTTGCACCCGCCTGTGATGGAATAATCGTTTTCGTTCCTTCTCCCTGATAGCCGCCGAAAATACCGTTAATTTCAACGTCGGCCGTGCCATTGTATGTTCTTTAGCGGTGTAGCCTTTTTCAGATACAGTCTCGGTTGCACCGGTCGATTCCCGGTAATCTTCACCTTCGACTTTAGCAATTAGTTCCCGTTCATGATCAGAAAGCGGCTCAACGTCATCATAAAAACCATCAACTGTGACCACTTCCTCTTCATTCTTCATGGAAGCAAGAATATGACTTAAGGCTATAGCTGGGTTGCGGACAGCCCCGCCATACATACCGGAATGCAGATCATGATCAGGTCCGGTTACATTAATTTCGATTCCGGTGAAACCTTTCAATCCATATAAAATAGTCGGCTGGTTCTGGGCAACCATTCCCGAATCCGATATGACGGCAAAATCAGCGCCAAACTGCTCTTTTTGTCATGAAGCATGGTATACAGATTTTCGCTGCCGATCTCTTCTTCACCTTCAATGCATACTTTAACATTCAACGGTAATTTTCCTTCTGTTTTCATATATGCTTCAAAAACAGCAAGGTGCATGAAAACTTGCCCTTTATCATCACTTGAGCCACGGGCATACAGTCGGCCATCCCGTACTTCCGGTTCGAATGGATCACTCTCCCATTGATCAATCGGGTCAACAGGCTGCACATCATAATGGCCATAAAATAAAACAGTCGGCGCATCCGGCCCGGCCTGATTATATTCGGCATATACAAGCGGGTGCCCACCCGTATCCTGCTGCTCAACATTTTCAAAACCAATGTCATTTAAGTACGATTCCAAATAGGACGCCGCCTGTTTAATGTCATCTTTATGTACACTGTCGGTGCTGACACTTGGTATAGACAAAAATCATGCAACTTTTTCAACAGCTGGTCACGATTGTCGGATAAGTACTTAATTGCCTGTTCACTCATGCTTACATACCTCCATTCTTTTGTTCCATTTTAGCATATTACGCCAAAAAAACGAATAGAGCGACTGGAATCGGGGGTCAAATGTTGAATTAGCGTTCGTGGGTAATGGCAGTGACTAACGATTTGGTATTCCAAGCGGTGCGGTGGGGCGCATTCGGGCGTTCATTACCTTGATGAGTGACCGAATGGCGATTCCTCCCTCGCATTCGGGCGTTCATCACCCTGATGAGTGACCGAATGGCGATTCCTCCCTCGCATTCGGGCGTTCATCACCCTGATGAGTGACCGAATGGCGATTCCTTCCTCGTATTCGGGCGTTCATTACCTTGATGAGTGACCGAATGGCGATTCCTCCCTCGCATTCGGGCGTTCATCACCCTGATGAGTGACCGAATGGCGATTCCTCCCTCGCATTCGGGCGTTCATCACTTTCAAATCAAAATAAAAAACTGACCCCGGTACAATACCGGACCCAGTTCCAGCAAGCTGTCTATTCTAACGTCCCACTTTATGGGATCCCTTCCAACATTATTTCAATGCCTGTTCCATGTCTTCAATCAGATCATCCGCATCTTCAATCCCTACTGAAACACGGATCAGCCCATCCGCGATACCCAATTCTTCCCGTCTGTCTTTCGGAATCGACGCGTGCGTCATTTTCGCCGGAATGGAAATAAGACTTTCCACCGCTCCAAGACTTTCAGCCAGTGTATAATACGCTACACGGCTTAAAACCTTTTCAGCTTCCTCGCCACTTCCGGCATCAAATGAAATCATCCCACCGAAACCAGTGGCCTGCCGTCTGGCAACTTCATGCCCTTCATGTGCGGGAAGTCCAGGATAATAAACAGTGCTCACTTTCTCATGGTTTTGCAGAAATTCTGCCAGTTTGGCTGTATTGCGCTCAACTGCTTCCATCCGAATTCCAAGCGTTTTAATACCGCGCATCAAGAGCCACGAATCCTGTGGTCCAAGCACCCCTCCAGCTGAATTTTGAATGAAGTGGATTCTTTCTGCCAAATCACTGGAACTAACCGCCAAAAGTCCTGCCACCACATCACTATGACCACCAATGTACTTGGTTGCACTGTGCAATACAATATCTGCACCCAAATCTAGCGGCTGTTGCCAATATGGTGTGGCAAAAGTATTATCAACAATTAGAAGCAAATCATGTTTTTTGGCGAGTTCTGCCATTTTTGTAATATCTGTAATTTTTAACAGTGGATTTGTCGGTGTTTCAATATAAAGCGCCTTCGTATTTGGTTGAATGGCTGCTTCAACTCCCCCTGCAATGCTCGTATCCACATAGTCATGTTCCAGATTAAATCGATTCAGTACATTTGTCATCAGGCGGTAAGTCCCGCCATAGACATCATCCGTCATCACAACATGGTCACCTGATTCAAACAGCATCATGACCGATGTTATTGCGGCCATACCGGAACTGAACGCAAATCCGGACTTCCCATTTTCTAAATCAGCTACGACAGATTCGAGCGCATGCCGGGTTGGATTGCCAGTCCTGGAATATTCGTAGCCACGGGGCTTCCCGGCCGAATTCTGTTCATATGTGCTTACCTGGTATATAGGGACCGATACAGCACCCGTTTGTTCATCTCCCGTAACACCGCCGTGTATCATTTTGGTTTTTGCTCGCATCTCCATTCTCCCTCCCCAATCTATCCTGGATAAATGCCCTTACTGAGATATCGGTCACTGCCATCAGGCAATACCGTGACAATGGTCGTTCCAGGCTCTGCATGACGGGCTTCTTTCAGGGCAGCATACATCGCCGAACCTGAGGAACTGCCAACCAATAATCCTTCTTTATTTGCCAAATTTTCAGTCATTGAAAAAGCATCTGAATCTGCTACCGTATAAATAGAGTCAATCAATGAGCGGTCAAAAAAATTCCGGGAAAAACTCCATGCCGATCCCCTCGGTTTTATGCGGACCGGGTTCTCCGCCAGCTATAATTGACCCCTCTGGTTCTACAATAACAGACTTGATATTCTGTTTTTTCTCTTTTAAATAACGTGAAATACCCATAAATGTTCCGGCAGAACCTGCACCAGCAACGAAAATATCAATCCCGCCATTAAGGTCACGCCACAACTCAGGTGCCAGTGTCTTGTAATACGTAGCCGGGTTTGTCATGGAAGCAAACTGCTGCGGCGAATACTATTAGGTGTTTTATCCAGAAGCTGCCGGGTCTTCTCAATCGCACCAGCCATGCCCTGGTTACTCGGCGTAGGTATAATTGTCGCTCCCAACGCTTTCATCAATTGCTGTTTTTCAATGCTGAATTGCTCCGGAACACAAAAAATAACCGATAAGTTTTATCCAGTGCAGCGAGTGCCAAACCGATTCCGGTATTTCCAGCAGTTGGTTCGATAATAGTTCCACCAGGCTTTACTTTCCCGCGGTTTAAGGCATCATTTATCAGTTCAACACCCAATCGATCCTTTACACTTCCGCCCGGGTTATAAAATTCTAGCTTCGCATACAAACGAACCCCCTCTGGCAGGGGGAACTTCGTCATTTCCAATAACGGTGTATCACCAATTAACTGTTTGATGGAATGGAACAATGCCATAAACATCGCCTCTTACTCGGCAAAGACTTGATGCCATTCATCTTTTCCGGCCAGCATCTCTTTGGCAATAGCCTGTGCACCATCCAGGCTATGGTTGGCCGCCCAGCCGCACTGAACTTCATTGCATGCCGGAACTTCCTCCGCTTCCAGCACATCGTTCAGTGTTTTTTCAAGTGCCTCGACAACATCATCGTAACTGTCATTATTTAGAACAGCCAGATAAAATCCGGTCTGGCAGCCCATTGGACCGATATCCAGCACATTATCCAGGTGATTGCGAATGTTTTCTGCCATTAAATGTTCAATCGAATGCAGCCCAGGCATATCCATATGGTCTTTATTCGGCTGTTTAAAACGGATATCGTATTTATATACTTTATCCCCGCTTGTTCCTGTCGTTACCCCGACGAGCCGTACGTATGGTGCTTTCACTTTCGTATGGTCAAGGTTGAAACTTTCGACGTTCATTTTTTCCGACATGACAAATCGCTCCTTTTATTGTTTAACCGCTTTTATTATCCAGACAAAATCATTCATCTGTTCAAATGTAACATGGAAGCCAGTTGATGTGAAAATGCGCCTCAGCTCGGCCAGTGTTGTGTAATACTCCCTTTCGAGATCTTCTGCCAAATCCATGAACCCTTGTTCCCTGGCTTTATTTACCATTACTGCTTTATGTTCAACGGTTTCAAACACTGTATCCGCAAAAACAATCCTGCCCATTGGCTGCAAAATCCCTGCAAATTGTTTTACTGCACGTTCTTTTTCTAGATCTGTCAAATGATGAAAAGCAAACGAACTTACAATCGTATGCACTGGTTTAGAGGGGTCCGGAAAATGGATGAAATCACCTTCAAATAAGGAAAGGGATGGCAGTTTGCCGGAAGCCTTTTCCCGCATAGCCGCTGATGGCTCTACCCCTGTCACTTCATATCCTGACTCCATCAATTTTTGGTTAAATTGCCAGTGCCAACGCCAAATTCCAGTATATTTCCGTGTGAATGATTGACTACTTCATTTAAAATAATATCATATTTATCAAAAACAGCTGCATACTGACGGTCAATACCTTTCACACTGTCGTCATACGTATCGGCCCATTCCTCAAATATTCCTAAAAACTCACGCCCCATCTGTTGTCATCTCCATCACTCCATTATTCATAGTAAACAACTATGTTTAATATGGATTATATGCATAGAATAACAAAAGTTGAGCCTAATAGCAATTAGAAGTACTCGGTTTCTGACGTAAAAAAAAACGAGTGCGCACAGAATATGTGGCACTCGTTTCTTAATTGTTTCAGTCTTTGTTTTGTGGAAAGACCCGTTCAATCATGTTGCCCATCTGGTCAAATAGGCCTTCAACCGGCTCTCCGTCATCAGCATCATCTGCATAGTTTCCGGCCAGATCAAAAAGTCAGGGTTTGTGGACACATATACATTATCCACATCCGAATCGACCGATTTCACAATCTTGGATATCTCCTGTTTCACTTCATCGGTAACTTCATTGCCGCGGTCACCATTATTGTTATTATTCGCATTGTTGTCCTGGTCTAGCTCGGCAGCGACATATGCATTGTTATCGGTTTTGACTACATATGCGTTGTCAATCCCATCAACCTTTTCACTTATTTGATCTGCAGCTTTATCAGCCAGTTCATACTGATCTTCGCCATTGTTATTGCCATTGTTGTTATTCCCGCGATTGTCTGTATCCCGTGTCTGGTTGCCATTGTTCAACTCGTTATTGTTACGGTTGTTCATATTATCACCGCGGTTATCTGCATCACCGCCATAACGAGTCTGTTCCACATTGTTGTCATCGCCATTCTGGTTGTTCGGTGCGTCATCGTTTCCATTATCTGCCTGGCACGCACCAAGAACAAACACTGCTGCAAGCATCATGCTATAAATTTTCCATTTCATTTGAGCTAAATCCTCCTTCCTGATTTGGTCTTAGTCTGCATCAGAAGGGCTGATTTATTCGCTCTCAGAAATTGGCAGGCACACCATTTTGAATCAGACAATATAAATGCTAATCAGGGGAGACTATAAATGATCCTTTTCAATTAGAGGAGGGCATACAATGGATATTCCTGATTATGACAAAGCCCTATATTATACGCTGTGGGGCCAATGGGATGAGTTGCTCATACTGATGGTTCGCACAGAAGATGATATGCTGTCTAAAAAAATCCAGCTTTTTCTCCATGCTTACCATTATTCTCCTGATCAGACAGCAATTGTCGAATCTCACGACAGTTTGTTGTATTATATTGACCATGCAATGAAATATACACCACCGGTTGCCATGGAAGTGTAGGCAAAAAATGCACCAGTTTGTACTGGTGCATTTTTCATTAATTATGTCCCTTTTTCTTTTGGTGATGCCCGTGTCCGTCTTTGTTACCGTAAGGACCTTTGCCTTTGGAATGTCCGCCGTGCCGGTTCCTATGATGTCCTTTCTGATGGCCGTTTTGTTTTTCTGTGATGCCAGTCATTGCTTGGTGAGTGATTTTTCCGGTGTCCATTCCCTTTATAAAAAGCATTTTCATTGGCATTTTCATTAGGCTTTTTTTCTTTGGGACAGCATTCTTCTTCCCACGATGTCCATGCTTTTCCTCTTGATACCTATGTTTTTCCTTGTTTTTCTCATGCGGTCTGATGTTTTTTGATTTTTGTCTAATTTGGTTTGCTTCTTTTTTCCGTTCTTTTACATCATCCACAGGAGGCTTTGTCTTTTCAATTTGTTCAGAGTTTTCAGTCTGTTTTTTCTCAGAACTGGATGCTGCATCCGTGTTTTTATCTGTTTCCGTATTACGTTGACCAGCCGTGTTCCCCGTTTTATTGTCATGACCAACATTGTATTATAAAAGGAATTTATCATTTCTTTGTCATGATCATCAACAGAGTTTACGCCGGAGGTTTCTGTTTCGTCTGCAGCATCCTTTTCATTCAAACTCTTTGCCATTAATTCGTTCATCGACTGCTTTTTACCCCTGGCCTCGTCCCAAACCTCTTTCGGGACTTGGAATGCTGCTATTTCCCATCCGTTGTTGTTTTCGCTGAAATAAGTATCCAGTTTATCGGTCACGGACGTTATGGGTTTCTGGTATGTAGCTGATGCCTACCAGCATACTTTTTCCATTCTTAAGCATGTCAGCCCTTTCAGTTTCCTGCATAATGATTTGCAGAACCTCTTCCAAGCCTTTCCCACTATAATCTTTCAGCTGCTCCAGGAAAACTTCCGCATCGTCATTTTGCGGTTTAATCGAATGAACCTTCAGTTTATCGTCAATTTCCAGTTCCATGTTTGGATTGATGGCAACATTGACATAAGCATAGACTTCTTCTTCTTGCATCATAAAGTAAACAGGTAATAGTAGCAGTAGCAAAGCACATGCCATCGCAGTGATTCGAAATGGGATACGCGTCCTTTCCCCAACAAAGGAATGCCATACAGAAGGACGTTTTTCGTCGAAAGGCTGAAAATGGACTTCCATTCCAACAGCAGCCTCAGGAATGCGCCGCGCTTTCTGAAACGCACCATCTCTCCGCATGACAATCATATATCGCCGGCGCATTTCCATTACGATACCTTTTTTCACGAATGCACCCCCTTCAAATACTCCTTGAGATACGTATAATCCCCAAGCAGTATGATAAAAATGGCCAGGATGAATTTCCTGTTTCGTTCCAATGTTTTTTGCTGACATTCACTTTTTGTGTCAGGTCTTTATTGGCAGTTTCTTCTTCCGCCTGACATAATCCCGCAGTATCTGATCCTGATAAAGGATTTTTGCTGCCGCTATCGCTGATTGTCTGGCATCTTTATGTTTTGGCGAAACCTTTGTCAGCTGATCCAGTGACAATTTGTAGGCGTCCAGCTGTTCTTTGAAGTCGAGAATCTCTTCCCTCAAATACCATGCTTTCTGCTTTTCACGGTAAATTTCCTTTACAGCAACAACTTCGGCCGGATTTTCCAGCTGATCATCACCATCATTGTCATTCAATGACGCTGCAACCGGGGTTTTCTGCACATAACGGATATAATCAATCACTTTTCGTTTAATCACAAGCTTTGCAAATGATAAAAACGAACTGCCTCGATCCGGTGCGTAAGACATAATGGCATCATGAAAAGCGGTCAGACCGATACTAAATTCATCATCATGCATTGGATCGATATACCGTTTGCATACCTCTGAAACAGATTTTGCGATAAAAGGCTTATAACTATTCAACAAGTAATCCTGAACAGTATGATCTCCCTCTTGGGCTGCAGCAACCAGTTCTTCGATGGACCTTTCTTCCGGTATATATTCGGGCATCAACCTGCAGCACCTCCAGGCATTACAAAATACGTCCGTTGTATATATTTTTTGGGTGTGGCTGTTAGCTGATCATTGTGATTTATATCATTAAACATCGTTTTTTCTTTTGCATGATGTCCCCACCATTTCCCGTTAAATTGCGTGTTCAACCTCTTAAAATTGAATAGACATCCTTCATCGTAACCCAACACATTTCTATCGCCTATCACAACAGCATTACAGTTTGTTTAAAAATTAATTACCACAAACAATACGCACCAAATCAGCTTTGTTTATGATAATAATCAATCGGTATAAACAACCCCACCCTGCCGTATGTATCGTGACGAAGTGTGGCAAAACAACACCAATCACTTTCCCGTCCTGATTGATCACCGGACTTCCGCTATTGCCCCGGTAAACGGGGGCGTCCATCATGATAACCGGCTTATCCCAGCCATCAAGTGTAATCGGCTTAAGCACCGTACCTTTGTTTGCAATGCCATTAAAGCGGATTGGATTTCCGATAAAATACACTTGCTGGTCTTCCTGCTGCCATGCTTTGTCCGCTGCTAAGTCAAGGTGTGGCAGACCTGAACCTTCCACTTCAAGCACCGCCAAATCAGTGCCTGGATACGTTTCTACAACATCACCGGAAAACAATCCCTTCTCCGGGAACGCAACCGTAACCGTGTCTTCCCCCTCAACAACATGGTGATTGGTCAAAATGGTTCCATCATCAGAAATGGAAAAACCAGTTCCTCTTCCGTCATCCGTTTCAATGACTACGACCGACTTTTTATAAGACTGGATCGTATCTTGTGTTGACAATTCCGCCGATGTCAGCAAAAAGTCAATTGCTGGGATTGAAAAGGTCCTTGGCAGCATCGATATGGTATTTAAAACCATCCCCGCTGCAATCAGCCAGAACACCCACTTCGGGAAGGGGCGCTTTGGCTTATTGTCCTTTTCCCGAAGTGACTTTTCCAGCGCTCGCTGCCGCTCTTGTTCCACAAGTTCATACAGCTCTTCCTCATCAAAGTCTTCATATAAATCATCATCAATGATGTCACGGTCATCCCTTCCGTCCTTCATCAGATCACCACCAGGTCATCGCGGCCTTAAGCCTTTCTAAAAATCGGATTCGTTTCCATAATACGATTATACCATTTGCCAGCACCCCTGGAGAAACATTAGAAAACTAGGCTAGCGCCAAGCATTCAGGCGCAGGCGATTGCCTTAGTTGCACTTATACTTGGGACTTTAAAATTTTCACTACACCTGAGTAATCATCCCAGCAAAATTTTATACTTTCCTAACGTAGAAACCAAATCAGACTATTCCCGGTCCGTACCATTCTATGCACAAAGTTGTCACAATCTCTTGTGAAGATTATCACACTTTCGTAAATATGTAATCAAAAGGCCTAGAAAAATGTTATAATTCAATGAGAACAATAACTCGATATGGACGTGAAGTATATGTTACTTAAGGGCTATTATAAAAAAATCGAACCTGCATCCGGTGCCATTATCATGGCAAATGGAATCTTTCTGATTGGTGCAGTTGAGGCATTCCCTGTTCTTGATCAGGTGTACGGAAAATACCTGGCTTTTTTTCTCTTAGTTGCATGGGTTATTATTTACAAGGATTTATCCATTCAGTTCTTTCACCGTGATTTTCTAATTCCGTTCATCCAGAATCCCGTCAATTCATTCGTGATCGGGACATGGATTGCCGGTGTATCTGTTTTATGCAACGTTTTTCTCCGCTATTTTCCCGAGATCCTCCTGCTGACACAGGCAATGGGTATTCTCAACACATTCTTATGGCTTTTCTTTGTGGCTAATTGCATTTATAATTTTAAACAGCTAGTAGTCGATCATAGGAACTATCCTGTGCATGGTGCCATACTGCTCTCGACAGTTGGAACACAGTCCATCATCATTTATTGAACAATGTGTTTTTTCAGTTTCCGTCGTATTTTTCAGAAGCGATTATCGTGCTTGGGCTCGTTTTCTATCTTGCAGGTGTCGCGCTGCTTTTCAACCGGTACATCAAACACCATGATTGGAGTCTGACCGGTGACTGGGCAAACACGAACTGCATCATTCACGGTGCACTGTCCATTACAGGGCTGGCAATTGTCACGACAAACACGTTTACACCTGGATTTGTCATTTATTTTGGATTCTGGTATTCGTGCTCCTTGTTGCTGTAGAGGCTGTCGAAATAATCCGCGCCGTCAAACGAGTCAGGCATTATGGATGGAATCAAGGCATCTTTACCTATGATGTCACACAATGGTCCCGAAACTTTACATTTGGCATGTTTTATACGTTTTCACTCATTATGCAGACCAATCCATTTATCCGGTACCGGAGTGGCTTTATCAATTCCAGCGGGGTTTTATGGATATCTGGGCCTGGATTGTACTGCTGGCTTTAATCTGGGAAATTGCCATATTTATCAAGGCAAGAGCCATTATGGTATATCGTGAAAAGCTAATTGCCCATTAAACAATGAACAGACAGGGGGAATGATTCAAATGCAGCTTGATGAGATGCTTGCATATAATCAGAATTTTGTCGAAAAACAAGCTTATAAACCTTATCAGACAGACAGCATACCAAACGAACGGACTGTCATCTTCACCTGTATGGATTCACGACTGGTTGAACTGCTGCCAAAAGCGCTGAACATCCACAATGGTGATATTAAAATGGTCAAAAATGGCGGAGCGATTATCCGGAAACCGTTTGACAGTATTATGAAGAGCATACTGGTGGCCATTTACGAACTGAAAGCAGAACAGGTCATCGTCATCGGACATTATGACTGTGGTATGTCACATATGGATACGGACGCCTTTAAACAAAAATGGTTGACAAAGGTGTATCTAAACAGACGCTGGATACATTGGAACACGCTGGTGTTGACCTGGAAAAAGAATTTAAAGGCTTTGACTCCGTTGAAAGTTCTGTCAGAAATAGTGTTTCCATCATCCGGAACCATCCGCTGCTGCCATCCTATGTGAAAACGCACGGACTGGCCATTGACCCGGAAACAGGCAAAGCTGACCTGATTACGAAAGAATAGAATAAGCGTAAACAACAACCTTTAAGCAAAGCTAAAAAAACTGACCTTCACTAATTGGAGAAGGTCAGTTTTAGTTTAAGCATGATACTCAGGACTTTCATCCACATCTTCCGCTGCAAGTCCGGACAGAACGTGCACCCGGAGGATGAAGCCAATCAATTTATCCCCTTCATTCACAACTGCTAGCGGAAAACTGGATTCCAGTGCCTTCGGGATAAGATCATTCACATATTCATCTTGCTGCACAATAGTAATGTCCGTGCACATGACATCCGGCAATGTTTGTTTCTCTTTTATCCCCTTAATCGCGTCATCAATAGTGACAATCCCTTTCACATGGCGACTCCGGTCAACAACAAAAACACTGGATATTCCGTTCTCTTCCATTTCTTTTCGCGCAACATTCAATCCATCTTTCATGGAAACTAGTGCATTCGGCTGGATCATAATGTGCTCCGCCTGGAAAACTTTCGACCGGTCAATATCCCGGATAAAGTCAGCTATATAATCGTTGGCAGGCCTCTCGATAATCTCCTCCGGTGTTCCGATCTGATTCACCTTTCCGTCTTTCATAACGGCCACCCGGTCACCCAGTTTAAATGCTTCATTGACATCATGGGTGATAAATATAATCGTTTTTGCAGCCGTTCCTGGATGTCCAGCAGTTCCAGCTGCATTTCGCGCCGGATAAGCGGGTCCAGCGCGCTGAATGGCTCGTCCATGAGAAGGATATCCGGATCATTGGCAAGTGCTCGTGCAAGGCCGACCCGCTGCTGCATGCCGCCCGAAAGTTCGTCAGGGTATTTATCTTCATAGCCCTTCAATCCGACACTTTCTATGTTTTTTTGGGCAATTTCCCGGCGTTCTTCTTTAGAGATGTTCCGCACTTCAAGCCCATACTCCACATTGGCCATGATGGTACGATGGTTGAAAAGCCCGAAATGCTGGAAAACCATCGCTACTTTTTTCTGACGTACTTCCTTCAGCTTTTGTTTGCTGGATTTAACGATATCTTCTCCATCAATCCGAATAGCGCCATCCGTTGGTTTATTCAATAAGTTGAAGCAGCGGATAAGCGTTGACTTACCACTTCCGGAAAGCCCCATGATGACAAATATTTCCCCTTCTTCAATTTCCATTGATGCATCATAAACTCCAACCGTATGGCCCGTTTCTGCAAGTATTTCATCTTTGGACATGCCGCTCTTTATTTTAGGGATAACTGACTTTGGCTTCGGTCCAAAAATTTTGGATATATGTTCGAGTTTTATTTTCGGAGCCATTAGCTTACCCTCCTGTGTTTTTGAAATTTATCCGCTACGCCGCCAGTGATGCGGTCAATAATAATGGCGAGGAATACAATGCTAATACCGGCTTCAAATCCAAGTGCAATGTCAATCTGGTTGATCGAAACGAGCACTTGCTCACCTAGTCCTTGTGCGCCAACCATGGATGCAATAACAACCATAGCCAGAGCCATCATTGTTGTCTGGTTCACACCGGCCATAATAGTAGGAAGTGCCTGTGGGAGCTGTATTTTAAAAAGCATTTGCCATCTGGATGAGCCGAATGATTCAGCGGACTCCATCACTTCTTGGTCAACACTGCGGATGGCAAGTTCCGTAAGCCTGATAACAGGAGGAATGGCATAAATCAATGTTGCAAAAATAGCGGACACATTCCCAAGTCCGAAAAAGAAGATTGCCGGGATCAGATAAACGAAACTCGGCATTGTCTGCATGGCATCCAGAATAGGCCGCATGACAACTGAAAATCGTTTGCTGAAAGCCATCCAAACCCCAAGCGGAATACCTAATGCGAGGGAGATAAGTACCGCGGTCATGACAATGGCAATGGTCGTCATCAAGTCCTCCCATAACCCGAATGTCCCGACTAAAAAGATGAAGATACCGTAAAGGAGACCAGCAGTCACCGATTTAAAATACCATCCGAGCAAAATAATCAGCACGATAAATAACCACCATGGTATCCAGATTAAAAACCCTTCAATACCATTAATGACATTTGAGGAAAATAAATAAATAAACTCAAAAAATGCTTCCAGCGTGGTATCCAAAAAATTGACAAATGATTCTACATAATCGCCCAGCTTAAACGTTATATCGGGGAAAACCCCCATTATAATCACACCTTTTTCTAAGATAAGAAAATATTTAACAATAT
>BBCA01000056.1 GCA_001311805.1 Lentibacillus juripiscarius JCM 12147
CGGCAAAGGTTCAGCACCTGGAAAAAGAAGTATTTAAATTAAAGAATCAGTAATGGCTTAGAGCTTTGTTTGAATATAATTATGATCAATCGGCTTCGGAAAACCCCGTTATCTGCTAAAAAAATTAGCGGATAACGGGGTTTTTTATTCCCCTTGGACAAATAGTATTGCTTGAACGGACCTGGTGTTGACATGTGAGCGTAGATTCGCCCCAAAATTTTTGCGAAAATTATAATTATACACTTGACTTTATTTTTATACATTTTATAATAGTGGGAAAACATTTCGGAATGAATGGGAGGTTTCAACATGAAAGCGGCCATTATCGGGGCAACAGGCTATGGTGGGGCAGAGCTAATTCGTCTTTTGCATTATCATCCGGACGTGACATTACAGTCGTTCCACTCGTCCAGCCAGGAGGGGGAATCGATTGCGGCGAGCTATCCTCATATGCAGGGAATTGCCGAAAAACCTTAAGCATATTGATCCCGCACAAATTGCCAAAGAGGCCGATGTTGTCTTTGCAGCGGCCCCAGCAGGTGTATCAGCCGAGCTTGTGCCGGAATTGGTGGATAACGGTGCGAGAGTGGTTGATTTATCCGGTGATTTTCGTTTGCAGGATACCGGCAAATATGAAGATTGGTACCAAAAGAAGGCACCGGATAAACAGTATGTAAATCAGGCTGTCTACGGATTGACGGAGTGGCTGGAGACGGATATCACCGGCACACAGCTTCTTTCCAATCCGGGATGTTATCCGACAGCGGCCTTGCTCGCGCTTGCCCCGCTGGTTAAACAGAACCGTGTAGATACAAGCTCGATTATCATTGATGCGAAAACGGGTGTGAGTGGTGCGGGCAGAAAAGCAGCAGCGGCGACACATTTTACGGAAACGAACGATAATCTGAAAATCTATAAGGTTTTTAAGCATCAGCATACACCGGAAATCGAAGCAATGTTGGAAGCATGGTCCGGGAAACCGGAAGCTATTACTTTCAGTACGCATTTGGTTCCTATGACAAGGGGGATTATGACCACGATTTATGCGGATGCCCCGCAGGATATGACAGCACAGGAACTGACGGAACTCTATCAGGAATGTTATAACGATTGTTATTTTGTCAGGGTGAAAGAGCAAGGTACATATCCGAGCACAAAAGATGTTTACGGATCGAATTTTGTGATTTGTCACTTTCCTATGATGAACGGACGAATCGGATCATGATTGTTTCAGTGATTGATAATCTTGTGAAGGGCGCGGCCGGTCAGGCTGTTCAAAATATGAACCGGATGTTTGGACTGAATGAGACGGCTGGGCTGGATTTAATACCAGTTTATCCATAAGTAAATAATCGGAAGGAGGAGATAGAATTGCTGACTGCAAAGAGCGGCATAAAACATTGGAAA
The DNA here is from genome assembly GCA_001311805.1 of Lentibacillus juripiscarius JCM 12147. Next base: position 1,408 of record BBCA01000056.1, read on the forward strand.
AGGGGTCCGTTGTGACACCGGATGGGTTCCAGGCAGCAGGTATGCATACGGGTGTGAAGCGTAAACGAAATGATTTGGGGATGATTTATTGTGATGTGCCGGCAAGTGCAGCAGCGCTCTATACGCAGAATGTGATCCAGGCCGCACCACTCAAGGTCACCAAAAAGAGTATTGCAGAAGAAGGAAAACTGCAGGCTGTAATTGTTAACAGCGGAAATGCGAATGCATGCACAGGAAAAAAAGGGGAAGAAGATGCTTATACAATGAGGAATGCCGCTGCTGAAGAATTATCTCTTCCTGAACATCGTGTCGCTGTTTCGTCGACAGGGATTATTGGACTCGATATGCTCATGGATCGGATTCTTCCTAATATTAAGCATCTGGATTTGCAAATGGATCAGGAAGCGGCAGCAGCCTTCAATCAATCTATCCTGACAACCGATGCCATAAAAAATCCACATGTTATCAAACAGTCATTGATGATGTACCGGTGACCATAGCCGGATCGGCAAAAGGTTCTGGCATGATTGAACCGAATATGGGAACCATGCTCGCTTTTATAACCACGGATGCAGCCATCGAACCAGATATGCTGCAGCTGGCATTGAAGGATGTGACTGATCAAACATTTAACTGCATAACCGTTGATGGTGATACATCAACGAATGACATGGTGCTCACGATGGCAAGCGGTAAAGCCGGAAACGCGAGTCTGACACCGGCACATAAAGACTGGGATGTTTTTGTGGAAATGCTTCAAGAGACGTGTGAAGATCTGGCGAAAATGATTGCTCGTGATGGGGAAGGAGCGACGAAATTAATCGAAGTTCAAGTAGCGGGGGCAGCGGATGACGAACAGGCGGTCCAGGTAGCGAAAACGGTCGTTGGTTCCTCGCTGGTCAAAACGGCTGTCTATGGAGCCGATCCAAACTGGGGGCGCATTATTGCCGCGATTGGACGAAGCGGTGCGGATGTAGATGCCGGGACAATTGATGCGTCCGTCGGTCCGTTTCAGCTTCTGGAACACAGTCAGCCGTTACCTTTTTCTGAAACGGCCGCATCGGATTATTTAATGCAGGATGCGATCACCATAACCGTTGATTTGAATGTCGGCGACGGATTTGGCAAGGCCTGGGGATGCGATTTGACGTACGACTATGTGCGCATCAATGCCAGTTACCGGACGTAAGGAGGAGTGACATGAGCAGAATTGTTGTTGTCAAATGCGGTGGAAGCATATTGGATAATTTGACAGATTCATTTTTCGGAAATATGGCAAAGATGCTGGAAAATGACGTCTTTCCAATTGTGGTGCATGGCGGTGGACCGGCCATTCAGGAGATGTTGGATAAACTGGATGTAACCTGCGCGTTTACAGATGGACTCCGGACGACATCGGCAGCCGCGATGGATGTGGTGGAAATGGTATTGACGGGGAATGTGAATAACGAGCTGACACGCCGATTCAATCAGGCAGGTATGCAGGCGGCAGGATTTTCCGGCGCCGATGCCCGTCTGATACAGGCCGTACCAAAAAATTTTCAGCGGTATGGCTATGTCGGGGATGTAACAGATGTGAATGCTGCGTTTCTCTTGGCTATGCTCGGGCGAGGGATTGTGCCGGTCATTGCTCCTGTTGCTGTGGGAAGAGACGGGAGCCGGTATAATGTCAATGCTGATACAGCTGCTGGTGCCATTGCCAGAGCAACGAATGCGGAGCGATTAATTTTTGTGACCGATGTGCCTGGGGTTATGCAGGGTGAAAAATTGCTTAGCAATATATCAGAAACAGACATGGAACAGCTGATTGCTGAAGGAGTTATTCAAGGTGGCATGATTCCGAAAATTAAAGCGGCAGTCGGCAGTTGGGAGAAGGACTCTCCGATGTGATGATTGCGGATGCGAACCAGCGCATTAGCGCGTCCGGCTTCACAGGAACAACCGTTACAAAATAGGGGGGGCTATCGACCCGTCGGTGTGGCATATCGACCTGTTAATGACGAGTATCAACCAGTTTGTGGTGGATATCGACCAGAAAGGAAAAATATCAACCTGCTGCCGTTGGATATCAACCGGTGACCAGGGAATATCAACCGGTCACCGGCTATTATCAGTCCGCCAACCCTGTGCGCGCAAACACGCATCTGCAATGATTTACATTCATGGAACGGTCAAAGACGGGGCAAACTCCTGTATAAGAGTGACCAAAAGGAGTGTCTGTCTGTGACGTTGTTCGTCTAGGATATGTGGCGATGAGTGTGCATCTGCAAAACGCTTCGCCATCGAAAACGATGACCTATTCCAATTTTTCCAGGATGGAGGATAGGGAAGCGGCTATCCATAAACTTGAAACGATTGCCCGAACAATTTGGCTAACTGTCTGCGTTTGCTGAAACATAATATTGCCCACGACATTACTTTTTTCGATTATCGTCGAAGCTGGTACCACTGGCGACACATCCCGAATTGAGTGACTGGGATTATATGCAGGCGGTGGGGGAACCGTTGGATAACCTTAAACAATTTTTACAAAATCATCCTGATATGCGTGTGGATTTTCATCCGGATCATTTTGTACTGCTTAATTCACCGAAAAAAGAGGTGCTGCAGAATTCGATCCGGACATTAAGCATGCATCACAAGCTATTGAAGGGGATGGGGATTGACCCTGTGAACCGGTGTGTCCTGCATGTCGGCGGAGGATATGGTGATAAGGAAAAAGCATTGGAACAGTTCATCCATAACTGGGCGTTTGTGCCACGTGATATCCAGCGTATGATTATACTGGAAAATGACGATAAGACCTTTACCCCGATGGATACGTTATATCTGTGTGAAAAACTGGAGTTGCCGATGGTGTTTGATTACCATCATTATCTGGCAAACCATAAGGAAGGGGAAAATTGGCGTGATGTCTGGGATCGGATTTCAGGAACATGGCAGCAGACGCAGCTTCCGGTAAAAATGCACATCTCCAGCCCGCAGTCTGCAGAAAAGTTCCGGGCACACGCTGACTATGTTGACAGTGGCATGCTGATGGACTTCTTGCAAGAGATAAACGGAAGTGTAACGCAAATCGACTGCATGATTGAAGCAAAACAAAAAGATGACGCCCTCTTTCAACTAATGCAAGACCTTGAAAAGCACCCCAACATTCAAATCGCAGACGGCGCAAGCTTTTACATCCAATAGGGACAGGGACAGGCTTCTTGTCCCGCCCCCATCCTCCCTTGAACAAATTTCTTCCTGCAACGGTTTTAGCTTTCCATTTGTCTTTCCGTATTATTGATCACCACGGATCCTGACGCGTCGCCCGTTATATTGACGGCAGTACGGAACATATCCATAAATCGGTCGACGCCAGCAATCAGTGCAATGGCTTCCAGCGGCAGGTTCAGTGTTGTCAGAACGAGCGTCAGCATTACTAATCCGGCACCTGGAACGCCTGCTGCACCGATGGAACCAATGTGCCGATAAGAATGATGATCATAATTTGTGTAAACGTCAGTTCAACACCATATGCTTGCGCGGTAAACAAAGTGGCAACACTCAAATAAAGGGATGTACCGTCCATATTAATCGTTGCGCCTAATGGAAGGATGAAACTTGAAATCTTTTTCGATACGCCTAAACTATCTTCGGCGCATTTGATGGTCACCGGCAATGTCCCAGAACTGCTTTGTGTACTGAATGCGACCAGACTTGCCGGGGCAATGCCTTTGAAAAACTGAAACGGTTTCATTTTGCCGAACGTTTGACGGCAAAAGATAGGTGACAAGTGCATGGACAATGCAGGCAGCAGCTACAACGGATATCAGCTTAATCAGCGGCAGCAATACGGAAAGGCCATACTCACCGATAATCGGTGCCAGCAAACCGAAAATACCAATAGGGATAAGTTTCATGATAATCCATGTGATTTTGTACATGATCTCAGCAAAACCTTCAAAGAAGTAATAGACCGGTTCTGCCTTTTTTCCGACCATGGTAATGCCGATTCCGACGAAAATAGAAAAGAAGATGATTTGCAGAATGTTTCCGCTTGATAAGCTTTCGATGGGGTTGGTTGGGATGACGTTCAGTAATACACTGATGACACCATCTGTTTCTGTAGCTTCAGGTACCTCTCTGGATGTGGAAATGTCGACGCCTTTTCCCGGGGTGAACAAAAAGGCGGCTATCAGGCCGATGCTTACAGCGACAAAAGTAGTACAAATATAATAGAGGATGGTTTTTCCACCGATTCTCCCCAATGTTTCCATGCTGCCAGTGCTTGCCACACCAACAATAAGCGAAGAAACGATCAGCGGCACAATAATAAATTGAATAAGACGCAGAAACAAGTCACCCAATGGCTGTACAACATCGATACTTGGCCCAAAAATAATACCGGCAATTACAGCAGCTATAAAAGCAACCAAAATCTGTGTCAGCAAACGTGTCTGGCTGGGGTTACCCGCCATAAGATATTCCTCCTTTCATTGTGCTAGTAAATGAGTATGTTGAACGTATGAAAATGAGAACTTTATTAAACGAAATATTCAAAAAATAATTTCTGGTGGGCTACCCATTTCGGGTGCAGTTGGACAAGGAATTTCCGCGGGGTTGATTTTGTGGTAGGATGTGCTATAATGGGCTACATCAATTAAATAGCTTATTTTCATATAATAGCGGGAATATGGCCTGCAAGTTTCTACCGGTTTACCGTAAATAAACCGACTATGAAAGGAAGCCCAGTGAATGGTGCCGTTTTTAATTCAGAACCTTATAAGAAAAACTTCGGCACTCACGATAAGACGTGGCGAATGCCGAGTTTTTCTAATAATTGGCGCCAGTCTTGTTTTCGGATTCTTATACCCGGAAAACATGCTTTCCTCATAGTTTGAGTGGAAGCTTGTTTACGGGTTTTTGTGTTTGGGTCCCGGCTGCTTGTCAGTGGCGTATTCCTGGGAGCGGGAAGGAGATCATCATGAATTTGTTAAAGCAGAAGATTGTAACGGAAGGAAAAGTCCTGTCCGACTCGGTATTAAAAGTGGATGGGTTTTTGAATCATCAGGTTGATCCGGTACTGATGCAGGAATTAGGGGAGGAATTTGCTTCCCGCTTTGCCGGGGAAGGAGTCACCAAGATTGTGACACTCGAATCGTCAGGTATTGCACCGTCGGTTATGGCGGGCTTAAGCATGGGCGTCCCGGTTTATTTGCACGGAAACGCAAGTCCCTGACGCTGACAGATCATTTATATACTGCCGGGGTTTACTCCTATACGAAAACGAAACGAATGACATTTCTGTATCGGCTGATTACCTTTCCAGTGATGATGTCATCCTTGTCATTGATGATTTTCTAGCCAATGGGCAGGCTGCGGATGGTCTGATTTCCATTGTGGAACAAGCCGGAGCATCGCTGGCCGGAATTGGCATCGTGATTGAAAAAGGTTTTCAGAATGGCGGTGACGTACTCAGAGGCCGTGGTATTCGTGTGGAGTCACTCGCCGTTATTGATTCATTGGCTGATGGAAACGTAACATTTCATACGAAGGAGGCATCATTATAATGAAAACAGCCACACTCAGTCTGCAGCATTTGCTAGCTATGTATGCCGGAGCTATTTTGGTGCCACTTATTGTCGGTCAGTCACTGGGGCTGACATCCGAGCAACTGACATATCTGGTCGGTATCGATATTATGATGAGCGGGGTCGCGACCATCCTGCAAGTTGTCCGTAATCGTTTTTCGGGATTGGTCTTCCGATTGTTCTCGGCTGTACCTTTACAGCAGTTGGACCGATGATTGCAATTGGCGGGGAATACGGGATTTCAGCTATTTATGGGTCTATTATCATTTCGGGAATTGTTGTCCTTTTAATCAGCCGGTTCTTTGGCAAGCTTGTTCGTTTTTTCCCGCCGGTGGTGACAGGGACAGTCGTAACGATTATCGGAATTACGCTTATTCCGGTTGCCATTCATAATATGGGTGGCGGCGAGGGTGCTAGTGATTTCGGGTCAATGACGAATATTTCTTTGGCATTCGGAACGCTGCTGTTTATTATTTTGCTGTACCGGTTCTCGAAAGGGTTTATTCGGTCAATTGCCATTTTGCTAGGACTAGCGGCAGGAACCATTACTGCCGCATTGATGGGCATGGTTGATTTTGCAGCAGTTGGCGATGCGTCGTACGTCCACATGGTCAAGCCGTTTTACTTCGGAATGCCGACGTTGAGTGGTCGGCCATTGTGACGATGACGCTGGTTGCGATTGTGTCACTGGTGGAATCGACTGGCGTTTATTTTGCGCTTGGCGATATAACGGAGAAGGAATTGCATGAAGATGATTTAACTCGGGGCTACCGTGCAGAGGGTCTGGCAGTACTGCTGGGCGGAATTTTCAACGCGTTCCCATATACGGCTTTTTCGCAAAATGTCGGTCTCATGCAGATGACAGGAGTTAAATCGCTCAGGGTCATTCTTATAACAGGTTTCATGCTTGTGACGCTGGGGCTCGTTCCCAAGATTGCCGCAATAACCACAATAATTCCGACATCTGTATTGGGCGGAGCGATGGTGGCAATGTTTGGAATGGTGATTGCCCAGGGGATCAAAATGCTCAGCACCGTGATTACGGAGTCTGCAGAAAATGCGATGATTGTTGCCTGCTCAGTTGGAATGGGGATGGGTGTTACGGTTGTTCCGGAGCTCTTCAAGCAGTTTCCGTCCAGTGTCCAGATTCTGACGAGCAACGGTATTGTAGCCGGAAGTGTGACTGCCATTGCGTTAAACATTGTTTTCAACATGACACCAGTCCGACTGAATCAAAAGCAGCCATCTCCGGTGCATCAAGAAAGCGCCTAAGTTTGGCATTAGTGCCAGGTTTGTGTGCAGGCAGCATGCACAGGCGCCATTACAAAGAAAGACACGATTGGGCCGAGCGATCAGGAGGATTCTTCCTGATCGCTTTCGTTATTTTCCGCCTGTTCTGTGAGCATGACGACCCAATCCCCTTCATTCAGTTCGAGTTTTTCACGGCGGAGTGTCATAAACGCAATTTCTTATTCTTCTTCCAGACAAACAGCAGCATACCACTTTCATCAAAGTCTTCCCGTTTCACTGCTTTCTGTTCGGTCATTTCCATGGAATCAAATGTATAGCCTTCCTGTAATTTTTTGCTTAATTCCGGCAGTATCGCATTTTCATGAAAAAGCACGTGCCCTTTTATGGCAGGGGCAATCTCTTCATTATCCGAATCCCCCCCGCTTGCTCGCAGGCAGAGCGAATGTGTTATTGTACCCGAATTCCGGTGCATACGACTGGCAAATGAGCGCATTATACGCGGGTTCGTCCGTCATGGCCAGAATATAGTCATACGGGGTAAGGTCAACCTCAAATTGAATATACTCGGATAAAATTTGCCCGTAAAATGTGTTAATCCCTTTGTTTTGGGCATCTAACAAATGCTCATAGGAATCATCGATCATCAACACAGGAATTTCCAGCGATTTGCAATAGTCGGCAAACGCAATGGAAAAGCGGTTCGCCCCGATGATTAAAATACCTGCCTGTTCTTCGCTGGCGAGATTCAGTTTCTTTGCCAGTGGCCCCAATGTAAATCCGTGCGCACATACAGTAATGAAGACGAGTGCAAAGTGATGGTGGTCAAAATGGAAGCACCTGCATAGCCATCTTCAGCCAGTACACCCGCGAAATAGCCGGATACGGTCAGCGCAACAATACCACGCGGGGCTATCCAGCTGATTAGCGTCTTCTCGGAAGCGCTCATTTCCGTGCCAATGGTCGAAAGCCAGATGGAAAGCGGCCGGACGACAAACAGCATGATTAGTACAAAACCGAGAATAGGGATAGTAAAAATCTCCAAAATGGTTTCCCTTGTCAGCGATGCCGTCAGTAAAACAAAGATGGTTGACGTAAGAATAACGGAAATGTTTTCGACAAAATGGGAAACATTGCCGATGGACGTCACATATTTTTTCGTTCGTGCCATCGTCAGCCCCATAACCGTTACAGCGAGCATTCCGGTCTCATGCATAATTACTTCGCTGACGGTGAAGCAGAGCAGGACAAATGACAAGACGATGGGGGATTTCAGGAATTCCGGGAAAAGTCCTTTCCGCACCATCTTGCTTACGAAAATGCCGGCAGCGAGCCCGATAATCGCGGCTAGCAGCGCCCCTGCGAAAAAACGTCAGCAAATAATGCCCCTGGACGTTCTTATCACCGATTACTTTGATTACCTGATAGGCAAACAGCGCCAATAACGGGCCGATTGGATCAATGATAATCCCTTCCCATTTCAGGACAGTTGCTACTCGTGGTTTCAGCTTTGCCTGCCTTAGCAGCGGAATAATGACAGTAGGCCCGGTGACGATAAACAACCCACCGATAATGAACGAAATGGCGAAATTCAATCCGGCAATGAAATGTGCTGCCAGGGCGCCGCCAATCCAGGCCAAAAACGCCCCAATTGTCACGACCCGCAATACCGATTTGGAGATTCCTTTCAGTTCGCGGAAATTAAGACTGGAACTGCCCTCATACAGGACAACCGCTACAGCCAGGGAAATGAGTGGTGTATACAGTTCATCAAGTGCTTCTTCCGGATTGATAAGCCCAAAAACAGGTCCAATCAGAAGGCCAGCAACCGACATGATGACAATCGATGGCCATTGGATCCGCCATGCCAGCCATTGTGAAAATATGCCTAGTATGATGATAATGACGATACTGAGCAGTTCTGCCTGTGCCAACGGTTTCACCCTCTTGTAAGACGAAAATGACAGCAATCATTGCTGTCTGGAAATAAAAGTCCACCATTAGCCTGCACGTTTTTTCGGTATACTATGCTTTATGCGTTAGGTGCTGCTGTTCGGATTTCAAGCTTTTAGGATGAGATAAAGCATCATGCAGTCTGCAAATGCTCCGGTATCGAGAGATGTAAGTGTATTAATTTTTGCAGGCGGTAAATCAGGGTATTCCGATGAATGAACAAATCCTTGGCAGCCTGGCTGATTGTCAGGTTGTTTTCACAGTAGGCGATGAAACTTTTTGCTAGTTCCGGAAAATGATCATCTTCGAGAAGGTACTTGACGCGGAACTGCAGTTTTTCACGGAACGGTGCATGAAGCTGATCCGGAAGCAGCTCTTTTACCATATCCCAATTGTGGTAAGTGTAGATTTGTCTGGATGTGCCACACTGTTTCCCGAATGTGATAAGTGCTTCGGCTTCCTGGTAGGATTGGTTAATATCAGCCAATGACTTGGACAGTCCGCCCGCCGCGACCGTTGTGTCTGTTACACGGTAGACTGCAAACATTTCCAGCAAGTTTTCACTTTGACTGGTAAACCGGTCCAGCGCTTCTAAATAGGCCATTTCCGAATCCGCTTTTTTTAACAGAATAATTTTTTCGGTATTTAAGAACGAACAATAACATCATCACTGCAATGATAGGCTCTTTTCGTGCAGTCAATCAGTCGTTCTTTCAACTGGTCAATTGGTATTGTTTGCTGGATATTGCTGATGAGGGAGTCACCGATATGGATCACAATGCAAAATCGTCTGGAACTTTGAGAGATAGCAAGCATTCGACAATATTGATCAACATATTCCTGGCTGATGGATTCATTGAGCAGGATATACTGGGCAAATGTCTCAAGTGTTTTCGTCTCCAAGTCTTCCAATTGCTGATGAAATGTTTCCTGCCACATCATTTCGACGTATTTTCTGACCAGTTTCGCATATGGTTTAACCTCTTCGGGCGGGCCAATAATGCCCAGGACACCGACTGTATTACCATTCAACTGAAGCGGAGTCGCCACCCCCGGGAGAACATTAGGCAATCCCCTGATTTTATCGTCGTCAAATGACAGGAAGTTATCTTTGGACAGTACTTCCTTGGATGGCTCATGCAACTTCCCAATCCGGCTGGGGTCTGTAGAACCAATGATATAACCGTTTTTATCACTTAAACTGATAGGGAATGGCAAAATTTCTGAAACCGCTTTCACAACCTTTTGTGCAACTTGCACGAATCCCTCGATCCTGCTCACATCCTCTCTTCAAGCATATCTTAACCACTGTTAATTGTAACATAATTAAGACAATTATAACAATACTAAGATATTTTTGTTCAAATTAACCATAGCCCCTAAGCTGCCAAATGCGCTATAAATGGATGTAATCTTGAAAATAATCTAATTTTACTGCCTGGGGTGATTTCTTGACGAAACAAACGGATATTATCATTGTCGGCGGCGGTGTAGTTGGGTCGAGCATTGCCTACAATCTGCTGCAGGATGGGTTTGAAGGATCAATAACGATTTTTGAAAAAGATAAAATATATGAGTTTGCATCAACGCCAAGAAGTGCCGGAGGGTTAAGGCAGCTGTTCACAACAGGTGTCAATATTCAGTTGAGCCGGTACGGACTGAAGAAATATAAAACATTTGCGGAAGATATGGCGGTGGACGGAGAAATTGCCGAAATCGATTTCAAACAACGCGGATATCTGTTTTTGGCCAAGAATGAAAACATGGAACAGCTTCAGCAACAACTTCAGCTGCAGCAGAAATATGGTGTTCCTGCTGAATTGATGGCAAAGGAAGAACTGCATTCCATCATTCCTGAGTTAATTATTGATGATCTGCAAGGAGGGCTTTACTGCAGCGAGGATGGCTACTTGGATCCATACTCCGTTATGCAAGGTTATGTACGGAAAACGAAGGAGCTTGGCGGTACGTATGTGTATGAGGAAGTCGAGACGATTCTGACGGAAAGGGGGAAAGCAGCAGGTGTTCAATTGAAAAACGGGGATGTTTATAAAGCACCTGTCGTTATTAATTGCGCAGGACCATGGGCATCGGAACTGAGTGAAAAAGTTGGCCTCCCGCTGCCGATTGTTCCTTTGAAACGGCAAATCATTCAGTTTGATGTGGCAGAGCCGCTGGAAAAATATCTGCCGCTCACAATTGACCCAAGCGGTGTATATTTCCGGCATGAAGGTAACGCATTGATTACCGGCTTCTCGGAAAATGTGAAACCGGGCATTGACTTCAGGTGGAAGCGATCGTTTTTTGAAGAACAGTTATGGCCGGTTCTGGCGGAAAGGGTTCCAAATTTTGAGCGGGCGAAAATTAATCGTGGCTGGGCCGGAATATACAGCCATAATACCAAAGATCAGAACGCTATCATTGGTGAACACCCACAGCTTGATGGGTATTACATGGCATGCGGATTCAGTGGGCATGGCATGCAACAGGCTCCCGGTGTTGGAAAGGGTCTGTCCGAATTAATTCGCAAAGGACGCTATGAAACGCTTGATTTGAATCCGCTCCGATTTGAACGATTTGCCAGTAATGAATTGATTATTGAAGGGGCTGTTGTATAAGAAGCAAAACTGACCGGCTTAAATCATTAAAAAAGCCGGTTGTTTGCATTGAGTTTTAATGGGGATGGAGGGAGATTAGTATGAGCAATTCTAATCGTGAAAAGGAAGGGAAAGCTGGGGCAGCAGGTTAGGGTTCATTATGGCGGCATCCGGTTTTGCAATTGGCCTTGGGAATATTTGGCGATTTCCCTATATTGCTGGAAATAATGGTGGGGGAGCATTTCTTCTTATCTATCTTTTAATTGTTCTAGTTATTGGAGTTCCTCTGTTTTATGCAGAAGCTGGATTAGGACGAAAAGCGCAAGCCGGCGCGATTACGGGTATGCGTAAATTAGCCGGAAAAGGAAGTCCGTGGGTATCCATTGGGTGGCTTGGCACACTTGCGGCCTTATTGATTATGTCCTATTACCTGATGATTATGGGGTGGCTGTTTGCGTATTTTTTTAATATAGGTATCGGCACCTTTCAAGGAATTACGTCTGAACAGGCCGCTGTGATCTACGAAGATTTGATTTCCAACCCTCTTGCAGTACTGGGATACAGCATTATACCGACATTGCTCTTGGGTATTATTGTGTCGAAAGGTGTAAAAGATGGCATCGAGAAATTTGTGAAAACGGTCATGCCTCTTTTATTTGTTATGCTTATTTGTCTGGCTGTTTTTTCACTGTCCTTGCCCGGATCCTTCGAAGGGGTTGTCTGGTATTTGAAGCCTGATTTTTCTCAGATAAATGCAAATACGGTACTGGCGGCACTTGGGCAGGCCTTTTTTTTCGATTGGCATTGGCTTGGCATCAGCCTTTACCTATGGCAGTTATTTAAAGCCTCATGGTTCAAACTTGGTGAAAGATGGTGCCTGGGTCATTTCGCTGGACACGTGTATTGCCTTTTTGTCAGGATTGGTAATTTTTCCAGCCCTTTTTGCTTTTCAAATGGCACCCAATTCGGGACCAGGGCTGCTTTTTTTAACGATACCGACGTTGCTTGATCAACTGCCGTTCGGATATATTTTCGGGTTGGCCTTCTTTTTACTTGTGATTATTGGTGCTATCACAACTGGGGTAGGTCTGATTGAAACACTTGCTGCTAATGTTGCTGAACTGTTTGATTTGAAGCGAAAAGCTAGTGTCTGGATTATTATTAGCGTGACCTTTGTAATGGCAATTCCATCCATTTTGTCACAAGGGCCATGGTCAAACGTGCAATTGTTTGGCATGGATATTTTTGGACTGATTGATTATGTTTCCGGAAATATTTTACTGACTTTAGGCGGGCTTCTTATCTCACTGTATGTTGTGTTCCAATGGACATTCAAGCGATTTATGAACGATATTAATACTGGAACGGTATCTATGAAACTTTCATCTGCTTGGAAACCAGTTATAAGTTATCTTATTCCTTTGTCTATTGCAATAATTCTTATAACTGGTTTAATGTAAAGAGAGAGGCCTGCTGGTAGTATCACATAGGTTAGTAAACAGGTTGATTTCTAAAGGAGATTGATAAAATGCTATTTTTAAGTGAACAGGACATGAAGCAATCGGTGACGATGAAAGACGTGATTGATGCCATTGATGACACGTACCATGTTTACGAATCGGAACGTTTCAGGCGCCGGAGCGCATGCATGTACAGGATGGCGATAATACACTGCTGCTAATGCCGTGCTTTACCGGTGATGCAATTGCAACCAAACTTGTCACCATTTTTCCCAACAATCAGACACATCCGACACTGCATGGGCTGGTTGTGTTGAACAGTAACGAGACAGGTGAAGTGAAAGGGGTGTTAAACGGCTCTTTCCTGACCGGCATGCGCACAGGAGCCATTGGGGGTTCCGCTGTTCGTCACCTGGCGCGTGAAGATGCGGCGTCACTGGCTGTAATCGGCACGGGTACACAAGGTTTCTATCAAGCTATTGCTGCATGTACGGAACGGCCAATCAAGCATATTTACCTCTATAACCGTTCCAATGAAAAATAGAAGCATTTAAGAGTTCGCTCCTAACTGGGTTGGAAAAGCCATTCAAGTCCATCCCGTCTCCTCACCAGAAGAAGCTGTCAACGATGCTGATATCGTTATAACAGCGACAACATCCAAAGATCCGGTTCTTCCGGATAATCCAGACTTGCTGAAAGATAAATTGTTTATTGGCATTGGTTCATTTCAGCCATCAATGAGAGAGTTTCCTAAGTCCCTCTACGACATTGCGGATGTCGTGATGGTGGATACAGAACATGCCATTGCCGAATCGGGTGATATTGCCACACCGCTTGAAAAAGAATGGGTAACCGAAGACGCCATCACAGCAATGTCCCGCCATATTGCGAGTGGCACCGAGTTCAACAGCCGGGAAGCTGGGACAGTCGTGTTTAAATCAACTGGAATGGCTTTATTTGATGTGGTTGTTGCCAATTTGATGTATCAAAAGGCTCAGGAGAATAATGTTGGAACAAGACTGAGTATGTAGGTAGGAAAATTCAACAAGTGATGAAGGGAGGTGATAAGCGTGCAATCCAAATCAAGGCTTTTAGACCCTGGCATTATTTTAGTAGGTGTTTTGCTTTTTGCGCAGCTGTAGTGTTGATATGGTGGCCGACTGATGTTTATTTTATGGGAATTTCACTGGCGGGATGGCTGATGTTTTCGAGTTATGCAGTATGGTTTCTTTTGGCGGTAATCTATGTTGTCTGGACTGAGAAGAGGGAAAAGGCAAAAATGATAAATGAAATGGAGGGAAGCAGATATGCAAATACTCGAAACCACCATATTAGGGGTATACCTTATCTTAATGACGCTGATGGGCATTTATTTCACAAACGTGCACACTCGTCTGAAAATGATTATTGGACAGCCGGTAAAAGCATCAATACGTTTGTCGGAGCGTTTGCGTTGTTTGCCGCATTAGCAAGTTCCAGTTCATTAATGGGTGCTGTTGGATCAGGTGTGGCACTTGGTGTTCCTTTTCTTTTTGCCTATGGGTTTGGTGCGGTCGCTATATTGCCGTTCACGCTGTTTTTGGTATCCGGTCAGATTAGGCGTTCGGGCGTCAGTACACTGCCTGAATTTTTTAAGCAGCGATATGGAAAAGCAGTGCAGATTGTGGCTGTATTTATAGTTGTATTTGGGATGACATTTTATATGGTTCCACAGCTTACGGCATCGGGTTTAATTGGATCTTATGTTTTAGGGGTTGACTATAAAACGGCTGTGATCGTGCTGGGAATTGGGTTTACACTTTATGCAGCTCTGGGTGGAATGTGGGCTATCACATATACCGATCTCATTCAAGGGTCTGTCATGCTCATTGGGATGCTCGTATTGTCATTAATTATTCTCGTTCAGCACAATGGGTTTTCATCACTGATACAGGACGCCTTAGCAACCAGTCCAAATTCGGTGACATCACACAGCCTTGGATGTCTTATTTTGGTCTGTTTTTAGCTTTCTTATGGTTCGGAATTGTCTCACCGTCGGCAGTCATGCGTAACTTTGCTTCACGGGATGCAAAAACAGCGCGCCGTTCGGCCATGTGGCTTGTCTCTTGTATTTATTGGTTTTCGCATTTGGGCTCATAGTTGCTGCAGGTGGGGCCAGTCTTGGTATAGCCGATACCCTGAACAATCAGGATATGATCTTTGTATCGGTGATTGAAAATTATATGTCACCACTTCTGGCTGGAATTATGCTTGCCGGATTGCTTGCTGCTATCATGTCTTCTGCTGATGCAATGCTTTTGGCGATTTCAGCAGGTGTTGCTCGTGATATTTATAAGGAGTATATAAATAAGGAAGCATCGGAAAAGACCGTTACCAAAATGGTTTTGTGGTCATGATTGTTGCGAGCGTGATTGGTATTGCCATTGCTATTAATCCACCACAGCTGATAGCCATCATGGTTGGCTGGGTAGGTGGCTTTCTATTATCTTCCTTTGGTTTTCCACTGGTTCTGGGAATTTGGTGGAACCGGGCCAATAAAGCCGGTGCTCTCGCAGGTATGCTGGGTGGGGCCGTTACATTCCTTATACTTGTCATAACAAAGCCTTTCGCATTGGTATCAGAACCGATCATTGCAGCCCCTGTTTCGCTAATACTTGTCATAGTAGCCAGCTTGCTCACACAACCGCCATCATCTGAGACCCAGAACCAGGTCAATCGTTATCATGCAGAAGATGAGAAAACCGATCTGGGAAAGACCGCTGGATAAAATCATCTAGTAAAC
>BBCA01000057.1 GCA_001311805.1 Lentibacillus juripiscarius JCM 12147
CCGGGCCGAAAAGTCCGAGAGAAGGCTTATCAAGACCAAAAGTCGAGGCCACTGAAAAAGAACCCCTTTCATTCGAAAAGGGGCTCCAACCTATCAGTAAGCAGTTGTACTTTTAGACGTTCGCTGCTTCCTGTACAATCGCTGTCACTAGTTCTGTGACTTTCACCAGTTCGTCAACTGGAATCCGTTCATTTGTTGTATGGATTTCCTCATAACCGACAGCCAGATTCACGGTAGGAATGCCCAAACCTGAGATAACGTTGGCATCACTTCCGCCGCCGCTCGCTTGTAACGTGCTGTCCCGGCCGATGGATCTGGCAGCATTTTGAGCAACCTTCACTACTTCATCACCTTCATCGAGCTTAAATCCAGGATACATTGTTTTTACATCTACTTCTGCACTGCCACCGTAAGCCGCGGCAGTATCTTCAAATGCTTCCTTCATTTGATCGACTTGTTTTTCATTTTTTCCGGATCAAGTGACCTTGCTTCAGCCAGTATTTCAACATGATCGGCAACAATATTGGTCTGTTTGCCGCCTTCAAACCGCCCAATATTGGCTGTCGTTTCCTCATCAATCCGACCGAGCGGCATCTTGGCAATGGATTTTGCGGCAAGCGTAATAGCTGAAACACCTTTTTCCGGTGCCAGTCCGGCGTGTGCTGTTTTTCCTTTCATGACAGCATGCAATTTGGCCTGCGTCGGGGCTGCTACAATAATATCGCCGACGGCACCGTTGCTGTCAATCGCATAGCCATATTTCGCTTGAAGCAACGAACCGTCCAGTGCTTTTGCTCCAACCAGTCCGGATTCTTCTCCAACCGTAATGACAAATTGGATGTCACCATGTTCCACATTATTTTCCTTCAGTGTCCGGATTGTTTCCAAAATGGCAGCCAGTCCGGCTTTATCATCGGCACCAAGAATAGTTGTCCCGTCTGATACGATGTACCCGTCTTTCACGGATGGTTTAATGCCGTTGCCTGGCACTACGGTATCCATATGAGAAGTGAAATAAATCGGGTCTGCATTCTCTTTTGTGCCTTTTAACGTGCAGATTAAATTGCCTGCCCCATGACCCGTCTTTTCTTTACTGTCATCCTCCGTTACATCCAGACCAAGTTCTGTAAATTTTTGGTTAAAACATTGGCGATATCTGTTTCATGGCCTGTTTCTGAATCAACTTGAACAAGCTCAAAGAATTCCTCAACCAATCTGTCCTTGTTAATGGAAATCATCATTTTTTCCTCCTAAGTCAGCTGCATTGTTTCCGTTCTGCGATTATAATGGGATGTTGCCATGTTTTTTGGCTGGTCGTTTTTCGTCTTTGTGATAGAGCATTTCCAGCCCTTGAATAAGTTTGATTCTTGTTTCCCTTGGGTCAATGATATCATCTATCATGCCAAGACCGGCTGCCACATATGGATTGGCAAACTTGTCCCGATAGGTGGTGATTTTTCTTGCCTTGTCGCCTCAGGGCTTTCACCTATCAAGCAGTTGTTCCATATCATGAAGCGAGTCAATGGCCACACCGACTTTTCCTACTTCCCCTTCTGCCATCGGATCATTAGAATCATAGCCGATTTGTGTCGGCAGGTCGAACGCAACGGATAATCCTGTCTGCCCCTGTTCCAGCAAGTAGCGGAACCGTTTATTTGTTTCCACAGCAGAACCGAACCCTGCATATTGGCGCATCGTCCAGAGGCGGCTGCGGTACATGGTCGGCTGTATTCCTCTTGTAAAGGGATATTCTCCCGGATACCCCAGTTTCTCTTCATACTCCTCGTCATCGGCAGGGTAATAGAGCCGATCCACTTCTATATCGGAAGAAGTAGTAAATGTGTCCTTTCGTTCCGGAAAGCGTTCCAATGTTTTCTCAACGGATTTTTTCCAGTTATCCCGTTTGGACGGTGAATGTTCATCATGCATCGATCGGAGCCCCCATTTCCAATTATTAAAAATAAATACGATTATGGCACTTGTCCAATTCATGAATTAACGATAAAATACAGTTACGAATAAGGAGTGAGGAGGATTTAATATGGCTAAAAAAACAGCAAATGTGCAAGCTCCCCGCAAAACATCAAAACGTGAACGCCGAATGAAAATCATCATATATATTATGATTCTGGCTATGGTATTATCGACCCTGACGATGGGGCTGTCTATGTTTATATAAAATAAATAAGCCCGCATCCGGATCCCGATGGTTGTTCTAAAGAACCAGATGTTTAAACCGTTTTCATGCAGAAAGGACTGGCGATCAGATTATCCCGGTCTTTTTTTTTTATTCGTTTTCTTGCTGGCACATCACTTTGTTTAAACTTTTCCTTCAGCAGCAAATAATCTTCCATCTCGTGCAGCAGCCGGAATAAATTGGCTCGTGTGATGAAAGCTTCATATGTCTCCGGTAATTCTTCTTCATCAAACGTATCACGCAGTTTTTCCAGTTCATCCAGATAAAGAATCGCTGTATTGCCTGGGTGCACGACACCTGACAGTTTATCAAAAAATCAGCAATTTTTACTGAGATGGCATCTGTTTCGGGCAGTTTGGTGACTAATGGCAGCATCTTTTGCAAACATTCGAACTGTTTGTTTCGCATCACGAAATAGTCATGATAAGGATGCTCGGTCCTTAGCAGATGATTCTCCTTATCCAGTGATACCAGATCCATCGCTTCCTGCAAGAGTTCTTCACATTTTGTTAGCTCTTTCCCATCCCAATTCTCATTTTATCGCGTATGTATAAGGCGAATTCATGCAAAATAGCCTGAAAATTGCGTTCCAGGTCGGATTGTTTCTGCTTCAGCTGCTTGTCCAGGCTAGGCATATACAAATTGACAAGCAAACCAGTGCCAATTCCGACAATAATCAGTAAAAATTGATCAATCAGGAATGACTGGGAAATACCTTCCTGTCCGTATAAGTTCAAAATAATGACAGAGCTTGTGGCGATGCCGGGCGTCACCTTCAAGAACACCGTTACCGGTATGAACAAAAGCAGCATTATTCCAACAGCGACTGGATGGTAGCCAATCAGTTCAAAAAAGATAATAGAAAACAATGAAGCTATCACACAGGCCAGGAAGCGGTGCCATGCACTCAAAACAGAACGTTTACGGGAAGGCTGAATGCATAAAATCGTCAAAATTCCCGCAGACACGAAATTGGTCACCCCTAATAGCTGTGCAACAGAAATGGAAATCGGAGTGCCTATTGCTGTTTTAATCGTCCTGTAGCCGATTCGCACTATAATATCCCCTTATCGGTTACTGAAATAGTTCTAATTCTCCAGCCATCTCCAATACTTTTTGAACATCCTCTTTCAGACAAATGTGTCATCTTGTGATACAAAATGAGGCTGACCCGTTCAATTTGAGACAGCCTCACTTCAATACCGGTTGTGTACCGGTTATGTTTAGATTTCTTCGCAGTGTTCATCAAACACCTTTTGAAGTTTACCGACTACATCAACTGCACTGTAGCCTTCAATATCAGACCGCTCAAGCATGGTGACAACTTTGCCATCTTTTAGGAAAGCAAAAGACGGTGATGATGGCGGGTACCCTTCAAAATACTCCCGTGCCTTATCCGTCGCCTCCCGGTCTTGTCCAGCAAAAACGGTGACCAAATGATCAGGCCGCTTATCGTAATGAATGGCATTTGCTGCTGCAGGACGTGCAACACCGCCGGCACAGCCGCATGTCGAATTAATCATAACTAACGTCGATCCTTCGCGGTTCATTGCCTCTTCAACTGACTCAGGTGTCGTCAGTTCCTCGTAGCCTGCCTCTTTAACATCACTCCGCGCTGCATCTACAACGTCCTTCATGAACAGATCAAAATCCATATAAATGTTCAACTCCTTATAAGAGGTTATTTTTAAGTGTAACTAGTTTCAGCTTATCAATTTTAAGGCGTCTTTTCAATGCAGACAACTTCCCCGGTTCATTCCAAACTGCAGATGCTCCGGATGTTTATTATCCCGTTTCTGCAAAAGGGCTGCTGATGTGCCGGTCTCTGCTGCCCTGTACCAGGAATTATTCGGCGGAGCGACGTGTTCAATAAACGCTAGTAGTCTCTTTATTGATATTTTCAAGAATTTCTTTGACCCGTGCCAGGAACTGTCCAACAATCAGCCCATCCAGAACACGGTGGTCGAGTGACAGACATAGATTCACCATATCCCGTGCCGCAAACATGTCATTCATAATGACCGGCCGTTTTACAATAGATTCAACCTGCAAGATTGCTGCCTGCGGATGATTAATGACACCCATCGACTGTACGGATCCGAAAGAACCTGTATTATTAACAGTGAATGTACCACCTTGCATATCATCAGCAGTCAATGTACCGGAACGCGCTTTTGCGGCCAGTTCATGAATGGATTTAGCGATTCCTTTAATGCTTTTTTCATCAGCATTTTTGATGACCGGAACGAACAACTCCTGATCCTTTGCGACGGCAATCGATAAATTAATATCTTTTCGTTGAATAATCTTGTCTTCTGCCCATGTGCTGTTCAACTGCGGATATTCTTTCAGTGCTTGGGCAACAGCCTTTACAAAAAAGGAAAAGAACGTAAGGCTAAAACCTTCTTTTTCCTTAAATGTGTCCTTCATCTGATTACGATAGGCCACAAGATCAGTGACATCAACTTCCACCGTCATCCACGCATGCGGAATCTCTTGCGTTGAGCGGACCATATTCTGGGCAATGGCTTTTCTTACGCCGGTCACAGGTATTTCAATATCACCTGCGGCAGCAGCCGGCTTTGATGAAGTTTCCTGAACTGGAGCCTTTGACGGCGCTGGTTCCTCTGTTTTCGAAGCAGATGTTCCGGCTTTCGTCTCGCCTGCTTTCGGCTCAGAACCGGAAGCAATAACCTGTTCCATATCTTTTCTCGTTATCCGGCCACCGCGCCCTGTTCCTTCAACCTGTTGCAAATCAATATCATTCTCTTGTGCCATCTTTAAAACAGCGGGCGAATATCGTTTCTTCATCGATGTGTCTTTACTGCCAGATTCTTTTTCGGCATTGTCTTCCTGCGGCTGATCATTGCTGTCATTGCCGGCGGATGTATCTGTACTGACTTCCTCCTCGGTATCGATATAGCAAATAAGGTCACCTACCTGAATCGTATCCCCAACTTGTGCGACAAGTTCCTTGATGACACCTGTGAATAATGACGGGACTTCCGCATTCACCTTATCTGTCATGACTTCTGCAATCGGATCATATTTATTGACCTTATCACCTGCACCGACCAGCCAGGAGCTTATTGTGCCCTCTGTCACGCTTTCGCCAAGCTGCGGCATATTAATATTTTCTGTTGCCATCATGCATCCCTCCTTTTAGCACACGTCATTAAAATTCCGCCAGATCACGAATAGCTGTTTCCACTTTATCCGGATTGATCATAAAGTATTTTTCCATTGTTGGCGCAAATGGCATGGCAGGCACATCCGGACCGGCAAGCCGCTGTACAGGAGCGTCCAGGTCGAACAGGCAATTTTCCGCGATGATGGCTGCCACTTCCCCGATTATGCTTCCTTCTTTATTATCCTCGGTAATCAGCAGCACTTTTCCGGTCTTTTGAGCTGCCTCGATAATGGCCTCCTGGTCAAGCGGATAAACGGTTCTGAGATCAAGAACATGCGTGCTTATTCCTTCTTCTTCTAATTTTTCGGCTGCCTGCAATGTGAAATGGACAGCCAGACCGTATGTGATGACCGTCACGTCGGCACCTTCTCGCTTAATGTCTGCTTTTCCAATCGGAAGCACATAATCATCTTCCGGGACATCCGCTTTCAATAAGCGGTACGCTCGTTTATGTTCAAAAAGAGTACCGGATCATTGTCCCGGATGGACGCTTTCAATAAACCTTTGGCATCATAAGGTGTCGATGGCATAACGATTTTCAGCCCGGGCTGATTCGCAAATACGGCCTCAACAGACTGTGAGTGATATAAGGCGCCATGCACACCCCCGCCATACGGTGCCCTGATGGTCATAGGTACATTCCAGTCATTACCTGACCGGTACCGAATCTTGGCCGCTTCGGATATAATCTGATTCACTGCCGGCATTATAAAGTCAGCAAACTGCATTTCCGCTACAGGACGCTTACCGTACATGGCCGCCCCAATGCCAACACCGGCTATGGCTGATTCAGCGAGCGGCGTATCAAGCACACGGTATTCGCCAAACGCTTCATAAAGACCTTTCGTAGCACCGAAAACGCCACCTTTTTGCCTACATCCTCACCAAGGACAAAACGTTCGTCACGCAGCATTTCTTCTCTTAATCCAGCTGTAATAGCCTGGATATATGATTGAACTGGCATTGGTGTTTCCCTCCCTTATTCTTCATATACATACCCAAGAGCGGATTCCGGTTCCGGATATGGTGCGTTTTCCGCATAATCAGTAGCTTCATTGACGATTGCATCGATTTCAGCAACCATATCGTTTTCCGCCTCATCCGTCATCACACCTGTCTCTTTCAAATAGGCCGCAAATGTGATGATGGCGTCGTTTTTCTTCGCTTCGTCCACTTCTGCACTTTCCCGGTATTGACGGTCATCGTCATCACTTGAATGGGCAGTGAACCGGTAAGCGACAGCCTCAATCAATGACGGGCCTTCACCATTAAGCGCACGTTCCCTTGCTTTTTTAACCGCTTCATAAACTGCAAGCGGATCATTCCCATCAACCGTTATACCAGGCATGCCGTAGCTGGAGGCGCGATCAGAAACATTCTCACTGGCAATTTGCTTATCCAGTGGCACAGAAATGGCGTATTTGTTGTTTTCCACCATTGTAATGACCGGCAACTTGTGCACCCCGGCAAAATTCAGCCCTTCATGAAAATCACCCTGATTGGATGAACCTTCTCCCAATGTGACAAACGAAGCAAAGTCTTCCTTCTCCATTTTGGCGGCCAGTGCGACACCTACAGCGTGCGGAACTTGTGTCGTTACCGGAGAGGACTGTGTTAAAATTCTATTTTTCTTCTGTCCGAAATGGCTCGGCATCTGACGGCCGCCGGAATTAGGATCTTCCGCTTTCGCAAAAGCTGACAGCATCAGTTCTTTTGCCGTCATGCCAAATGCCAGAACGACGCCCATGTCCCGATAGTATGGTGCAGTATAATCTTTCGTGCGGTCCAGCGCGAATGATGCGCCTATTTGCGATGCTTCCTGTCCCTGACAGGAAATGACGAACGGTATTTTCCCCGCCCGGTTTAACAGCCACATCCGCTCATCCAGTTTTCGGGCCAGGAGCATATGTTTATACATATCCAACACTTGTTCATTGGTCAGCCCCAATGATTCATGGCGATTATTTGCCATATGCTGTTCCCTCCTTTAATAAATTGAAATATCCTGTCGACAAACGCTTATCCATGTATTTGCTTACCATCGACAGCAAGTGCTGCCTCTCCCACCACTTCCGAAAGCGATGGATGTGGGTGAACACTATGTGCTACTTCCCAAGGTGCAGCGTCCAGGACTTTGGCCAATCCAGCTTCTGAAATCATATCCGTAGCATGTGGCCCTGTCATATGCACTCCAAGGACATCGTCTGTCTTTTTGTCGGCGACTATCTTGACGAAGCCATCCGACTCCCCATGTACCAGAGCCTTGCCGACCGCCTTAAATGGAAATTTGCCTATTTTGACGTCTAATCCTCTATCCACAGCCTGTTTTTCTGTCAAGCCGACTCGTGCAGCCTCCGGATGGGAATAAATACAGCTTGGAATCTGGTCATAATCAAGTGGCCAAGGATTCTCACCTGCCATATGCTCCACGGCGATAATCCCTTCATGGGAAGCAACATGAGCAAGCTGCATACCACCAATTACATCACCAATGGCATAAATATGCGACTCTTCCGTCTGATAAAAGTCATTTGTTTTGATAGAACCCTTTTCAACAGCGATGTCCGTATTTTGCAGACCAATATTGGATGTGTTGGCACCACGCCCGACCGAAACGAGCATTTTGCCGGCCGTAAACGTTTCTTTCCCATTGCCTGTTTCCGCTTCAACGGTGACCCCATTGTCCTTTTGAATAGTTTCAGGCAGCACGTTTGCTCCTTTAACAAAGCGGATTCCTTTTTCCTCAGCTGTTTTTCTGTCTCTGCGGCCACTTCCTCATCTTCAGTCGGCAAAATTTGCTCCAGATACTCCATGACCGTTACGTCCACTCCGAAATCAGCCAGCATAGAAGCCCACTCGATGCCGATGACACCACCGCCTACAATAATCATCGATTCAGGCAATGCTTCCATATGTAATGCTTCATCGGAACTCATCACATAGTCGCCGTCAATTTCCAGCCCGGGAAGTGATTTTGGATGTGAGCCAGTCGCAATCAGCACATGTTTGGGCACGATCATCGTATTTTCGTCCCCGTTTTCATACTCAATGGAGATGGTGCCAGGCATTGGTGAAAATATACTGGGGCCGAGAATCCGTCCAAATCCTTTAAAAACGTCAATTTTTCCTTTTTTCATCAAACCTTGAACACCTTGATGAAGTGTCTCGACGATACGGTTTTGCGTTTCTGCACATTTATAAAATTGAGTGCCGGTTCACCGGTGTCCACTCCAATGTTGCTGCTTCCTTTGTCTGCCTGAATACTTCAGCGCTCCGGAGCAGTGCCTTGGACGGAATACAGCCGCGATGAAGACAGGTTCCGCCAAGTTCACCATTTTCAACAACAGCCACCTGCATCCCCAGCTGTGAAGCTCTGATCGCTGCGACATAGCCGCCCGTTCCTCCACCAAGGACCACTAAATCATAATCTTTCGCCATATAATGATTGCTCCTCTCTATCGTTGGTTGGGTAGATCTTTGCTGCTTCTTCTCCCTGCAAAACCCGTCGTACACCTTCACATAATGCTTGCAGCTCATCCTCACCCGGATAAATGATTGTATCCGCAATCCAATGGACCCGGTCAATAATCATATCCGTAAACATTTTACCGTACGCCAGCCCACCAGTCAGGACGATTGCATCAACATTCCCATGCAGCACGGTACTTGCCGCCCCAATTTCTTTTGCTATCTGGTAAGCCATCGCATCATAAATAAAGGCGGCATCACCATCCCCGTTTTCTATCCGTTTTTCCACTTTCGTAGCATCATTCGTGTCCAGATAAGCTGTTAAGCCACCACGACCTATCAGTTTCTTCATTATTTCATCCAGATAATGCTGGCCCGAAAAACACATCGAGACCAAGTCACCGGCGGGTACAGTCCCGGCCCGCTCCGGGGAAAATGGGCCATCACCATGAAGCCCATTGTTAACATCAATGACTTTTCCATTTTGGTGGGCTCCGACAGTAATGCCTCCCCCCATATGAGCGATAATCAATCTGGCTTCGGCGTATGTAGTGTTTAACTCCTCGGCAGCTTTGCGTGCAGCGGCTTTCTGGTTTAGCGCATGGAATATACTCTTTCGCGGAAGTTCCGGAACACCGGATACCCTTGCAATATCCTGCAGTTCATCCACCACAACAGGATCGACAATAAATGCTGGAATATTTAGTCCACTGGCGATTTCGTGGGCGATGATGCCCCCCAGATTTGATGCATGTTCCCCCATTATAACCATTACGCAAATCCAGAAGCATTGCTTGGTTAACTTCGTATGTGCCGCCCTCTATGGGCCGGAGCAGACCGCCGCGCCCACAGACAGCACTTAATTTCGAGACGTTTATCCCTTCCGTGTCCAGCTGCTGCAAAATGATCTGCTTCCTGAATGTGTACTGTTCTATCGTACGTTTAAAAAAATGCCAGTTCATCGGAAGAATGACGGATAGTCTTTTCCAGAATGCATTTCCTGTTATCAAATACGCCAATCTTTGTTGACGTTGATCCTGGGTTAATCACTAAAATTCGCAGAGGGTGATAGTGTGTCACTTCGATTTACCTCCGTTACTGCAGGTTTGCTTAACGTCTGCTTAATGTATGATGGCCGTTCATTAAAAACTGACCGCGTGATGCCTTTAATGATTGGATGCGTTCCTCAGCCATACGGTCTGCAGCAATATTGGAAGGGATATCATCACGTCTTGAAATTGCAAAGACTTTCGACAGATTATCGTAAATCGTCTCCACTTTTTCATCGCTCTATCCTGGTTATAGCCGTTCAGCTCATCGGAGACATTAATGACCCCACCGGAGTTAATGACATAATCCGGAGCAAAAACAATTCCCATATCGTGTATCATTTCTCCGTGTTTTTCTGACTTCAGCTGATTATTAGCAGAGCCTGCAATCACTTTCGCTTTTAGCTGAGGAATTGTTTCGTCATTAATCGTAGCACCAAGGGCACACGGTGCATAAATATCGCAGTCAGCGCTGTAAATATCATCAGGGTCAACCGCTTTGGCACCAAAAGCATGGACAGCCCGCTTAACTGCTTCTTTATTAATATCTGTGACAATTAAGTCAGCGCCCTCTTCATGCAAATGTTCGCATAATTGATAGGCCACATTGCCAACCCCCTGCACTGCCACTGTTTTGCCCTCAAGTGAATCCGTGCCGTATGCCTCATTTGCTGCAGCTTTTATTCCTTTATACACACCATAAGCCGTAACAGGAGACGGATTTCCGGAAGAACCGTGTTCCGGAGAAGTCCCCGTGACAAAGTCAGTTTCCATGTATATTAAGTCCATATCTTCAACAGTTGTGCCTACATCTTCCGCAGTTATATAACGACCATTGAGGCTTTGAATATAGCGACCAAAAGCACGAAACATTTCCGGGTTCTTGTCTTTTTTCGGATCCCCCATAATAACGGCTTTTCCCCCGCCAAGATTCAGGCCTGCAGCCGCATTTTTATATGTCATGCCCCTCGCGAGACGGAGCGCATCTTCAATAGCCTCCGCTTCCGTGTCGTATGTCCACATTCGTGTACCGCCCAGCGCCGGACCAAGTGTCGTGTCATGAATGGCTATTACCGCTTTCAGTCCGGAATTTTTATCCTGGCAAAATACTAACTGTTCGTAGTCACTTTCTTCCATATATGGAAATATCTCCATTTGTCAAACCCCCTGAAATGTTTTTTCGGAAACGAGTGCCAAGGCCAGCGAGTTTAATTTGCTCTCACTGGAATCAGCCCGTGATGTCAGTACAATTGGAGCGCTTGCACCGCTAATAACAGCGGCTACTTGTGCTCCTGAAAAATAGATGAATGATTTATACAGGGCATTGCCCGCTTCAATGGACGGCACTACCAGCATATCAGCGTCCCCTGCCACATCAGACTGAATTCCTTTTTGCGCCGCGGCACGGGGAAGAGACCGCATTATCAAACGCCAGCGGACCATCGATGGTACATCCTGTTATTTGAGAACGTTTTTGCATCTGTGCAAGTGCCGCTGCATCCAGTGTGACCTGCATTGCCGGATTCACTTCCTCAACCGCAGCTAGGACAGCTGTTTTCGGATCCGCAATACCAATCCCATGTGCAATTCGAACTGCATTTTTATGATTGCAGTTTTTTTCTTTCAAAGTGGGAGCAATGTTCATGGCTGCGTCGGTCAAAAAAGGAGCCGGTCCTGATTCGGGATCTCAAACAGTGCCACATGTGACAAAATACCGCTTCCGCGAAGACCGTACGCCTTATCCAGTACAGCTTTCAGCACATGTTTCGTCTGTACATTTCCTTTCATAAGAATATCTGATTTCTGGTCATGGACATTTTTCACTGCTACCATTACAGGGTCAATGGCATCTGTTACGGTAATGGCTTCTTTTCCCAAATCCAGGCCAATCGCATCAGCAGCTAAAGCTATATCGGCCTTGGCTCCGAACAAGCGAAACGAACACATATTTTCATCGACCGCTTTTTTCACCGCAGCCAAGACATGTTCATCCGCTGCACCAGCCACAGCAACGACTTTATTCTGTTCAAACGCCGCCTGTTTCCTTAAGTCTGTCAATGTTTTCATTCTATCCACCTATCTTCCTCATAAATCTAAAGGCAAAAATCGTGCCAATAGCTAAAGGTATGAAAGCGCTTTTATGGTGCGATGCGAGGTGTGCAAATAATTGCAGTTATGAAAGACTTTGCATGCTACTTTTGTCAATCCCATGTTTCTCAAGTTTATAATAAAGGTTTCGGATTGATATATTTAAATCGCTGGCGGTTTTTGTTTTATTATAATTATTTTCCTCTAGAACAGAACGGATGTACCGTTGTTCGTATTGTTCGATGGCGCCCTTTAATGTCTTGTCATGATGAGGGAGCTCGGTCGGTTGTGAGTTTGAGGCGGCAGTATATATATCCATTTCAGGAATGTGTTTCTGTTTAATGATTTCTTCATTCATATCCATATAGATCATAGCGCGTCCAATAACATTTTCCAGCTCTCTTACATTACCAGGCCAATGATAACGCTGCAAATAATCGCAAGCTTCTTTTTCAATTGCTTTTACATTCCGTCCGTAGTCCTGGTTGATTTTCTGAATGAGATGTTCTGTCAAATCCGGCAGATCATCAATGCGTTCATTGAGCGACGGGATATGGACAGGCAACCGATTCAGCCGGTAATAAAGGTCTTCACGAAAAGTCTTATTCATGATAGCTTTTTCAAGATTAACATTGGTTGCGGCAATAACCCGTACATCGATGGATATGGGATCGGTTGAGCCGACACGAATAATCTCCCCTTCCTGAAGAACGCGGAGCAATTTAGCTTGCATGTGGTGTGACAGTTCACCAATCTCATCAAGGAAGATACTTCCCAGGTTCGCCTCCTCAAACAAACCTTTTTTCCCACCTTGTTTTGCGCCTGTAAACGCCCCTTCTTCATAGCCGAACAATTCACTTTCCAATATGTTTTCAGCAATGGCGGCACAATTGACGCGGATGAATTTATTATGTTTACGGTCACTTTCATTATGGATAGCGTGGGCGAACAATTCCTTCCCTGTACCGGATTCTCCCCGAAGGAGCACTGTTGCCGGTGTTTTAGCACCAACTTTAGCCTGCTCAAGTGCTACTTTCATTTCAGAAGAAGGTCCAATGATATCATCAAATGTATATTTTGCTTCAAGGTTGCGAATAATTTGCCTTGCTCGTTTCAGTTCACTTGTCAGACTCTGGATTTCTGAAACATCATGCAGAATGCCCACACTGCCCTTTATTTTCCCATCAACAATCACAGGCGCAACGTTGACCATCACATCTTTTCTTGCGGGCCCGACTTTCATCCGTACACCGCGTACAGTACGTCGTGTCTGCAATACTTTCATATGCATGCTTTCGCCTTCATAAATGTCAGCATTCGCGGGTTTCCCGATAACGTCTGATTCTTTAAGGCCAGTGATGCGTGTATAGGCAGGATTAATCATAATGCCGATTCCCTTCTCATCCACGACAGATATGGCCTCGTCGGACGAATGAATAATGGCTTCAAGCATCGTTTTAATTTCTTTCAGGTCGGTATTTTCTTCAGCGAGGTTCATCACCTCGGTAATATCTTTAAATACGGCAAAGGCACCGACCAGCAGATTGTCGTCATTAATGATGGGAATACGGGTTGTAATAACTTTTTTACCGTTTTCCAGCACTAGCTTCTGATTTACCTCTTTTCTGCGGGTATGCATGACATACGGAAGTCTGGAACCAGAAATGACTTCTTTTATACTCTGACCTTTGATCTGCTCCTTGGATACACCGACAATCCGTTCTGCACTCTTATTGGCAAACTGGACAGTTTCATCCCCATTAATGACAATCATGCCGTCGTGAATGTTATTCAGAATCAGTTCCTGGTTGTTCGTCTGCAGTTTTAGCCGTTCCAATAATGTTTCTTTTTCTTCCATCAATTCAGAAATGATATACGCGACACTGCCTGGAATAACGACCGTTTTCTCGCCCCGTTTCTCGAGCAGCTCGTCAAGCACCTTCTCATCACCTGTCGCTTCCATAATAATATCAATGTCGCTGTTGATCCACTCACCATAATTGGTACCGGTGGGGATGCCTTTTTCCAATGCCATCATTAATCCCTTAGCGTCGGGGTTTTTATCTATCACTCCTGCAATTTTCATCCGGTCCGTATTGGAAAGTATGTCCAATAGTGCACTTCCACCCTTACCAGCACCAACTATGAGTACACGTTTCATATGCATCCCACCCTTGCAATATTTTGCATGATCCAAGTATACTCTATTATAAATATTTAAACAAACGATAGTCCTGCATAACGTGACAGATGTTTCAGCCTTCCATTGAACCAAAAATCCGTTACACCCTGTTTCTATTTTTTAAACAATTTGCTATACTTGTTGCTATAATTGTGTGTATAACCTCTTTAATAAAAGGATTCATACATAAACTCATTAAAGGAGAAAAGACATGGTCCGTATCATTGCAGTGTTGCTGCTTTTAATTCCCGGGCTTGTTGCAGCTATCGGTATTAAACTGATGCGTGACACCCTGTTTAACGAATTTAACGCGTATTTATCAATCCGGGGATCCAATTTGCTGCCGGATTGCTGCTGTTCCTTGGCGGATTGGCGTTTATTGGCGGTTTTATCGTTCACCGGGACAGAAAAATGGAAGGAGAAAAAGAAAGCAGGACGAAAAATGATTTAGTGCGTTATTTTTACTCAACCAAATTATGGAGGAGCGATGTTTATGAAAGTGGCAAAATTCGGAGGAACTTCCGTGGCAAGCGGGACACAGATTAAAAAATTAAATCCATCATAACAAGCGACCCCGACCGGAAAATTGTTGTCGTTTCTGCACCCGGGAAACGTTTAGCGGCGATTCCAAAATAACAGATCTGCTGATCGCGTTAGGAAATGCTGCTTTTGCCCATAAACCGGCCGGAGAGCTGAGGGAAAACATTATAGACCGTTTTTCTGCCATCGCAGAGGAACTTCACCTTCCCGCGCAAATTGTACAGGAAATTGATGAGACCATAGAGCAAATTCTTTCAAGTGATGAGCCTGATCATACAAAAATGGATGCCTTGAAATCCATTGGTGAAGATAGTTCGGCCAAATTAGTCAGTACATACCTAGAAATGGCCGGTTATCAGGCTAAATACATGAACCCGAAAGATGCTGGTATTATTGTCAGTGATGAACCAGGTAATGCTCAAATTTTACCCGAAAGTTTATCAGCTCTGGCCAGTTTACGTGAAGAAGAAGGGATTATTGTCATACCTGGATTCTTCGGCTTTACAAAAGATGGACAATTAATGACATTTCCGAGAGGCGGTTCAGACATCACCGGTTCCATCGTAGCTGCGGGCGTGCAGGCTGATTTATACGAGAATTTCACGGATGTCAACTCAGTTTATACGGTAAATCCCACAATTGTACAAAATCCTAAAGAAATACGTACATTGACGTACAGAGAAATGCGGGAACTTTCCTATGCTGGCTTTTCTGTTTTTCACGATGAGGCGCTCATACCCGCATTCGAAGCAAAAATCCCTGTATGCATCAAAAATACCGGCAATCCGGATGCCCCCGGAACAATGGTTGTAGCAGACAAAAAGCCACAGGAAAAATGTGTCGTCGGCATTGCCAGTGACACAGGTTTTGCAAGTTTATACATCAGTAAATATTTAATGAACCGTGAACTCGGCATCGGACGAAAAACTGCTGCAAATACTGGAAGAAGAAAACATTTCATTTGAACATGCTCCTTCTGGTATTGATGAATGTCTGTCATTTTCGCGACAACCAACTAACACGGGGCAAGGAAGAGGCTGTGATTAGGCGGATCAAAAGTGAACTGAACCCGGATACGATATCAATTGATTACGACTTTGCAATGATTATGGTTGTTGGTGAAGGGATGAATAACACGATAGGAATTGCAAACAAAGCAGCCGCAGCATTTTCAGATGCAAATGTCAACATTGAAATGATCAACCAGGGCTCATCCGAACTTTCCATGATGTTTGGGGTAAAAACCGATAAACTCAATCAGGCTATCCAGTCTTTATACAAAACATATTTTGATTAAAAAAACTGTATGTGCTTCAACGCACATACAGTTTTTTATTAGCTTGCTTTATGTTCCAGCCGCAGACGGTCCGCAACCATGGCGATAAATTCAGAATTTGTCGGTTTGGCTTTAGAAATATTTACCGTATACCCGAACAATGCTGAAATGGATTCGATATTACCGCGGCTCCAAGCAACCTCAATGGCATGGCGAATAGCACGCTCAACACGTGATGAGGTTGTATTATATTTTTTGGCAATGTCCGGATAAAGCACTTTAGTGATGGAACCCAAAAGCTCAATATCATTATAAACCATTGTAATTGCCTCTCTTAAGTACATGTAGCCTTTAATATGTGCCGGTACTCCAATCTCATGGATAATATTCGTAATACTTGCTTCGAGGTCTTTTTTCTTCCGTTCTCTGCTTGCCGGTTTTTGGTGCCGGCTGATTTAACGTATTCGAACTTTCTCCCTGTACCTGTCGAATCTGTTCAGCCAGATTATCCAGCTCAAATGGCTTAAGAATAAATAAGATGCCCCAAGATCAACCGCTTTTTTCATCACCTCTTCCTGACCGAAAGCTGTCAGCATAATAACATTGAGATCCTGATTATGTTCGCTTCCGCGGACTGTATTTAAAACACCCAGCCCATCAATATGTGGCATAATAATGTCCAGAACAAGAACATCAGGTTTTGTGTCTTCAAGCATTTCCAGGCATTCCCGTCCATTATGGGCAATTCCTACAATTTCAATATCATCCTGATCCTCGAAATACTCTTGCATTAATTGAATAAGTTCCCTATTGTCATCGACTAAACAAACTGAAATTTTTTCCACGTTGTTTCCTCCTTTAATTCGAGCTTTCTCCACGTAACATATTCGACACAAGTACCAAATATCCTTTTTTTATTTAAAAACTTTATATTTTTTCTTTTT
>BBCA01000058.1 GCA_001311805.1 Lentibacillus juripiscarius JCM 12147
GCAGGAAGCGTTTTTTTTGCTTCCGAGGAAGCTGAAGCGTTGTCCGCGGAAAGAAGACACTACGAAAGCGAACGAAGAGAGCTTGAGTAGATGTCGCGCTTATGCCCTGGGGTAAAAGCGACTGCCCGGAGCGGAAATCCCCTTACCGAAGTGTCGCAATTTATATCAACTGTGCAATAAAGTTTACGAAAAGGGCCAACAAGAAAAATCCGAACTGATTTCATATCTTACGGAAAGATGTGAAATCATCGTTCGGATTTTTCGTTGCCTAATATTTTTTCCAGCTTCTTTACTTTAAAATATCCGACCAAATAGTCCAAGCACCACGAGTATACCGAGGATGATCCAAAGGCTGTATTTAAACATGTTTTGTTCCGCTGTTTTTTCTGCCAGCGGTTGGGGTCGAACTGGATAGAACGGTTGTCATGATGGTGACTCCGGAGCCATGGCATATACGGACGGGCGTTGGTCAGTACGGCAGGTGCCAGCAGGAAGCCGCCAAGAAAGCCAAAACGTGCGCATATATGTTGATTCCAGGCCTGAGGAAGGTCATGACAAGGCCGATAATGAAAATGGTCATAATAATCTGGGAGCTGGACTGATCAATCAGCTGTTTTCGGAAAGCGACCATGAAAACATAAATGCCGAATAAGCCGTAAATGGCTCCTGATGCACCAACGTGCGCATAAATAGCCGGCCCGAGTAAAAAGGTGGCGATATTGCCGACGAGTCCAGCGCCCACATAGGCGAAGATGAATTTCCATTTACCAAGCATCTGTTCCAGAGCAGGTCCGAATAGCACAAGGGCAAACGAATTGAACAAGGCATGCATAAGGCCGGCATGCAAGAAAATAGATGTCAGCAAGCGCCAATACTCGCCCTGGCTAATGTAGAAGTTCACCCCTTTTCCCCAGTTTTCAATAAAACTACCTAACGGTGTCTGTAAAAAACCAGTCAATAGCCAGAGTCCAAGATGGATAATAATCAGCCAGGAAACAACCGGATAAAGATGCATGAATTCCTTTATACTTCGTTCATTCCGCACAAACATGGGCACTTCTCCTTTACCAGTACATATAGAATCAGGTATCCTATCGTCAAACGCTTTATTTTTGATTTGCGATTACTATTAGCTTACTAAAAATACTTTCAACAATGATAACAATATGCATTGGCCTGCAGAAAGGTTTGGGAAAAGATGATAACAGGCATTGGGATGGACATAATTGAATTGGAGCGGATTGCTGGCAGCATCAAACGAAACAGCCGTTTTCCTGACCGGATCCTGACAAGCGGGGAAAAAGAACAGTTTTTGACGCTGGGAAATGACCATCGGCGGACAGAGTTTCTTGCTGGAAGGTTTGCCGCCAAGGAGGCGTTTGCTAAAGCATGCGGTCAGGGCATCGGTTCGATAAGTTTTCAGGATATTGAAGTCATACGAAACCAGAACGGGCGCCTGAGCTCCGCGTGAACGGCTACGAACATGCGAACTTATTTGTATCGATTACACACAGCCGGGATTATGCAGCAGCACAGGTTGTAATAGAAGTGAGGAACTGACAAGCAGTTTTTGCATATCCGACAGGGTTGTCTCATATATTCTAGTGCGGGTAGGAGGAAATAGCGTGTATATTGTCACCGCAGAAGAAATGTACGATATGGATCATGGTGCCATGAACAAGGTTGGAATGGACGGAAAGCTTTTGATGGAAAACGCAGGACGGGCTATTGCCGCTGTCATAAAGGAGCGCGTGGGAAAAACAGCCCGCATCCGGATTCTTGCAGGCGGCGGAAACAATGGCGGTGATGGCTTTGTCATTGGCAGGACATTGATAAACGACGGCTACGATACAAAAGTTGTACAGGTTGTGCCTGATGAAAAGATCACCGGTGACGCACTGTACCATAAGCAGCTGTTTGTGCGCTGCGGTGGGGAAGTTCCAGTGATGTCATCAGCTGATGAAGTCGGGTTGACGGTGCGGGGTGCGGATACCGTTGTTGATGCAATCGCAGGCATTGGTTTGAAAGGAAGGCTTCGTGAGCCACTAGCTTCCATTGTTGCTGCAGTAAACAAGGAAGCTTCCTATGTCATCTCTGTTGACATACCTTCAGGACTGCCGGCAAATGAAGGTATAGATGATTTTATGCCATACGGGCAAATGAAACCGTGTTTACTGGTTTTCCGAAGCAGAGCGTTTTTCTGGAGCACACAGCGCCTTATTATGGCGAATGGCAAGTCGTTTCTTTCGGCCTGCCGTCTGTCCTGACAGCAAATGGTGCCAAACGCCAAATGTGGACGGAAGAAGAGTTCAAGAAGAGCATGCCGGAAAGGTCGAGGTATTCCCATAAAGGAAGCCATGGAAAAGGGCTTGCTATAGGCGGAAGCTTGGAGATGCCCGGGTCGATAGCAATGACTGTCAGTGCAGCATTGCGGACGGGAGCTGGACTGGTTACAGCTGCAACCGCGAAAAGTGCTATCCCGGTGGTCGCCTCCCAATGCATGGAAGCAACGTATCTGGTACTTGAGGAAACAGATGGCTTTATCAGCAGTGATCAGCCAATTTCGTTTGCTGATTATGATGCAGTGGTGATGGGGATGGGCATGGGACGCCATCATGCGGCCCAGCATCTCATCCGGAATGCGTTGGAGAGCGCAGCATGTCCGCTAATTGTGGATGCGGATGGCCTC
Source organism: Lentibacillus juripiscarius JCM 12147 (assembly GCA_001311805.1). Next base: position 2,690 of record BBCA01000058.1, read on the forward strand.
TATCATTTGAAAGCACTGCCTGCTTTACTGAAAAAGCGGACAGCACCTGTTGTTGTGACCCCTCATCCCGGCGAAATGGCCATGCTATTGGATATAAGCGTGCCGGAACTGCTGCAAAAGCCATTTGCATGCGCCAAAATGTTTGCCGAAGAATATGGCGTCTATGTCGTGCTGAAGGGGCCATTTACCATCATTACGAGTCCGCATGGCCAGCAGACGGTAACGCAAACCGGGAATAAAGGACTTGCAAAGGGTGGAAGCGGTGATGTGCTGTCAGGGGTCATTCTGGCCATGATGATGCAGGAGCAGTCCATTATGGAGGCACTGAGCAATGCTAGTTTTGTCCACGGTCAAGCTGCCGACATGCTTGTGGCGAATACGCATTCTGTCTATGATTTAATGGCATCTGATCTTTTGTATGGCATTCCAAAGGTCTTTCGTACATGTATGAAACATTCGTGACAATAGCCTATTTCCCTTGGGTGAAACACTCGCAATATGTGTGATACGAGACAGGGGAGACATGTCCATGAAAAAATGTTTAGCATCTGGGTCGTCATTGTCTTAGGCTTTGTCACTTTGCTTGCTGCCTGTGGAGAGCAGTCCAAGGAAGATGTGATCGGCAAGCTGGAGTCGAACCTGGAGTCAATGGATGGCTATAAAGCAAAGGCCGTTATGACGATGAATACGGGACAGGAAGATCAGAAGTATAATATAGACGTCTGGCATAAAAGAAAGATTTTTACCGCGTTGAATTGACAAACGAACAGGATGAAAAAGGGAGCCAGATCATCCTGAAGAATGAAGAAGGGGTGTTCGTTCTTTCACCGGCATTGAATAAAAGTTTCAAATTCCAGAAAGAATGGCCGGAAAATGGCAGCCAGCCATACCTCTATCAATCGCTGGTGAACGACATTGTGAAAGACAACGAGGCAACGTTCACGGTCAGTGATAAGCATTATATTTTTGAAACGGAAACCAATTATCAAAGCAACAACAATTTGCCGACCCAGGAAATTTACTTTGATAAAGATACCTACACACCAGTGAAAGTGAAAGTGCTTGATAAGGATCAGAATGCGCTGGTGCAGGTGAACTTTTCAGATTTTAATACAGACCCCACTTTTAAAGACGATGACTTTGCGATGGAAAAGAATATGAAGAGTAACGCTGCACAAGAGACCCTATCAGGCAAAGGAGAAGAAGATCCATTCAAGATTGTTTATCCGCTTGAAATGGTCGGTTCTGAACTGGTAGAAGAAAAGGAAGTTAACACGGACAACGGGAAGCGTGTGATTATGTCGTTTTTCCGGTGAGAAGGAATTCACACTAGTTGAAGAGAAGCTCGATGAAATCCCTGCCACTACGTCACCACAGATGGTAGATGGAGACATTGTGAACCTTGGCCATTCAGTTGGCGTTTTGTCGGATAATACGATTGAGTGGACTGATAACGGCATGAACTTCATGCTGGCAAGTGAAGAGCTGACCAAGGAAGAACTGATTAACGTTGCAAAATCCGTTCAAGGCAAAGAAGTGAAGTAAATGATGTATTGCAAGCAGACTCATATGAGAGGGGGTCTGCTTTTTATTTTTCTCATTTTCAGATAAAATAGGGTCCAAAGGATAAGGGGAAGGGGTTTTTGCAATGGGGAGCAGCATGTATCGTGACACATGGGCTGAAGTTGATTTAGCGGCTATTGGGCATAATATCAAGCAAATGAGGGGAAAACTGCCGGACAGCAGTGCTGTTATCGCAGTGGTGAAAGCTGATGCGTACGGGCACGGGGTAGTGGAAGTTGCCAATAAAGCACTGGAATCCGGGGTGGAAATGCTTGCTGTAGCATTGCTGGAAGAAGCGCTGACATTACGTGAGGCGAATATTACAGCCCCGGTATTGGTGTTTGGCCGGGTTGCACCGGAAGATGTTTGGGTTGCTGCCGAAAATGATATTACACTGACTTTCTTTCAAAAAGAATGGCTGCAGGAAGTGAAAAAATATTCTTTGCCATCCCCACTGAAGGTGCATATGAAATGGGACACCGGAATGGGCCGTATCGGCATCCGCACAACTGATGAACTTACTGGGCTTCTGGATGAATTGCGCGGCAGTGAGACAATTATAATGACGGGCGTGTATACTCATTTTGCTACGGCTGATGATGAAGAATTCGCTTATTTGGAGAAGCAATGGGACAGATTTAAAAGCATGCTGGAAGTATTCCGGTTACACTGGGATGCACCTGTCGCCGTTCACATCGCAAATAGTGCCACATCCATCCGCTATCCCGAAAAATATATGATTACATCCGGTTTGGAATTTCGATGTATGGCCTTTACCCGTCGGACGTCTTAAAGGAAGAGCACGAAATCGATTTGCAACCTGCTTTTTCGCTGCACAGCCGGCTTATTCATGTCAAAAAGCTGGATCCCGGCGAGTCCATCAGTTATGGTGCAACATATACGACGGCAGATAGCGAATGGATTGGGACCATCCCTATCGGATATGCCGACGGGTGGGTTCGCAAACTGCAGGGAGCGGACGTGCTTATTGACGGCAAAAGAGTGCCTATTGTCGGAAGAATATGCATGGATCAGACAATGATCCAGCTTGACAAGGAATATTCTGTTGGGACAAAAGTTACATTGATTGGGAGACAGGGCAATGAAGAGGTGGAAACAGATGAAATTGCCACACATCTGGAAACAATCAATTATGAAATTCCGTGTATGATAGCCGGCCGTGTCCCGAGGATTTATAAAGGGAAGTGACTTGCGGGAAAGATACAAAGGGGAAACTTGTTCCTTTGTCTATAATTTTTTCCGCTAAGTCAGCATAATAATGGCAGTTGTTCCATAAATATAATGGCAGGGGAAAATTTTGTTTAAAGAGGTTGTTCAAAAAGTCCGGTAAAAATGACATCGAATTTCTTCGTTGGCTTGTTTCTCCGCTCCTTGGAAAAGAAAACCGCTTTTCCTGCGTGTGATGCAGATTCGGTGAAGCATTACTTGTGCTCATGTATCTAATTCATACATTCTGCTCCTTGGGAAAGAAGAACACTTTCCCTTCGTGCGATGCAGCTCAGGGTAGCTTTACTTATGCTCGAAACTACGCCGCCTTGAAATTCTCGGTCCTTTTTATCCTCCTTTTTGAACACGCATTTAAACAGGTAGGTCAGTCTATGCTTTTTCTGAAATTTATCTGATAAGCCTTTGCAAACGAATTGCTACAGTGATATCATGAAAAAGAATGTAAAAATGACCGTCAAAAGTTGTCGGAGGTGCATGGTTTTGTCAGAGAGCTTACAGGAAATTTCAGTACGTTACCAAAAAACCTGCTGAACGAGGTGGATGGACTCATGAAGTATGAAAATAGCGATTTGAGCGATTTCATATGCCAGGCTACAAAAAACTACTTGGAGCATAAGAAAGAGGAGCATATCCGGCAGTTCCGTGAATCGATGCAGCAAGGCTATATGGAAATGGCCAATATCAACCTTACAATTGCCTCAGAGGCATTTCAGGCTGAAGAAGAAGCCGAAAAAATACTTTGCAGCGCTCAGTGATCGGGGTGTAAGGCACGTGATCGTTCAACGAGGCGAAGTATATTTCGCCGACTTATCCCCTGTAGTGGGATCAGAACAGGGAGGCATCCGCCCAGTATTGATCCTGCAGAATGATATCGGTAACCGGTTCAGCCCAACGGTGATTGTAGCCGCGATAACTGCTCAGATTCAGAAGGCCAAACTCCCGACACATGTGGAGATCAATGCGAAGAAGTATGGTTTCGACCGCAATTCGGTCATATTGCTGGAGCAAATCAGAACACTGGATAAGCAGCGGCTGACCGATAAGATAACCAAATTGGACAGTAACATGATGGGAAAGATTGATAGAGCACTGGAGATTAGTCTAGGATTAAAAGAAATGTATGATCAATAGGTGATGCCCCCTTCCAGGAAGCAGGGGTTTTACTGGACTTTTTGAACAACCCCTTGAAAGGCCTCTTTCAGAATGTGTTTGCCGGACAGGCAAGCATGGTTAAGGGAGGCTTTTTTTTGTGGGGTCCTCACCCGGTGGAGCAGTCGGATTTTGACGATAACAATCGAACTTCGTATATTTCATGATAAAATAGCAGCAATAATAGGAAATACAATTAAATAACTGGTGGCGTTGGGGGGCGGACGATGGATACAAAATTTAAGAAAATTGTGCTGGAGAACAGTGATACGATTGTCCAGAAATGGCTGGATGAAATTGATGCCAAGAAGCGTGGCAACTACAGTGCAAGTATATCGAATGAACTGTTTGAAAGTACGAATAGAGAATTTGTCAATATTATTTTCAGTAGTATTAAAGATCAGGGCAAAACCAAAAATTTAAAAGAGTTTGCGGAGAAACTGATTAATCTTGGTTGGAAGGTCAGTTACATAACAGATGGTCTGCAGGTATTCAGACGTGTGACCATCGACTTCATTCTCAGTCAGTCCGAGAAAATTGACACGAACTATATTTCTCAGCTGCTGGAGAGCGTTGATGGCTGGGTGGAACCGGTTATTCGCCAGCTTGTCAATGAGTATTCCGGCAACTGGGAAAATATTGTGTCACTGCAGCGGGTGGCCCTCCAGGAATTGTCGGCCCCGCTGATTCCGGTTATCGATAACATTACGGTTATGCCGCTCATTGGGACGATTGATACGGAGCGTGCCAAACTGATTATGGAAGGTTTGCTTGACGGGGTTATCAAGCATAACTCTGAAGTGGTGCTGATTGATATCACCGGTGTACCTGTTGTGGACACGATGGTTGCACACCACATCATTCAGGCAGCTGAAGCGGTCCGCCTAATTGGAGCGACATGCATCCTTGTGGGCATCCGTCCGGAAATTGCACAGACGATTGTAAACCTTGGCATTGACCTTGGTAAATTTCCGACCAAAAGCTCACTTCGGAAAGGATTTATCAAAGCGCTTGAAATGACCGGACGCCGGATTGTTGACTCCGGGAAGAAAGATGAGGCGATTGAAGAGATGATAGATTCCCTTGGTGGAGAGTGATAGAATGCGGATACCTATTTTAAAACTGCACAATTATTTGTTGATTTCAATCCAAACCGAGATGGATGACAATACAGCAATACAGTTTCAGGAAGATCTGTTAGATAAAATTCACCAAACCGGTGCATCCGGAGTAGTCATTGATTTAACATCCGTTGAAATCATTGATTCCTTATTGCAAAGGTTCTTGGTGATGTCGTCAAGATGTCAGATCTGATGGGGGCAAAGGTAGTATTGACAGGAATCCAGCCGGCAGTTGCTGTGACATTGATTGATCTGGGTATCCATTTACAGGATGTCCCAACTGCTTTAGATTTAGAGCAAGGACTGCTCAAGCTGCGCCAGGAATTGGGGGAATGACGATGGACCTCCAATCCTGTGTTACAATCGAAAAAGAGTGGGATATCGTCAAGGCACGCCAGCTTGGCCGTGAAGTCGCCCAGGAAGCGGGGTTCGGGACAGTCGACCAGGCGAGAATAGCTACTGCGATATCCGAGCTTGCTCGCAATATTTATTTGTATACCAACAGTGGGAAATTATGCTTTGAAATCATTGATAATGTTGAGCAAAAAGGTATTAGCATGCTATCGATTGATGATGGCCCAGGAATAGAGGACATCAGTCAGGTGATGGAGGATGGCTATTCCACATCCGGCGGACTCGGGGCCGGGCTTCCAGGTGTGAAGCGGCTCGTGGACCAATTTGATATCCAATCAGAAAAAGGCAAGGGCACTGAAATCAGGGCTGTAAAATGGGCCAGATAAGAAAATAATACAGCAGGAGGGAGAACATGTGTTAGGCACACCTCCCTTCTGCTGTTTCAAAATAGGGGGAGGTAAGCTGTATGGGAACCCTTAAGCCTGACGCGGCCAACTATCAAAGTTTTATTGAGGCATTATATAGCAAAACAAGACGAACATTCACTGTATGGAGCTGAACAAATCAGTAAACATTTTATTAAAAATAATGTGCCGCCCGAAGAAATTGTCAATCTGCACAATCAGGCACTGTCGGCACTCTACCCGGACCTGCCGGAGCATATCCAGCATTCCATGAAATTTCTCCTGGAAACGATGATTTCCTATGGTATTGCACATCAGGAGTATCATACACTGCGGGAACAGCAATCGGAAATTAAGTCGGAAATTGCGGTGGCAGCCAATATGCAGGATACGCTGCTGGCAACGACAAAACCTGTCATTGATGGCTTGGATATCGGTGCGGTCAGTGTACCTGCTCATCAGATGAGTGGCGATTACCACCACTTTGTAACTGGAGAGGATGGTTCCCTCGGAATCGCCGTTGCAGATGTGATTGGAAAGGGCATCCCAGCTGCGTTGTGCATGTCGATGATTAAATATTCCATGGACAGTCTGCCGGAAGGAACAATGCGCCCGCAAAGCATATTGAAAAAACTAAATCGTGTGGTTGAACGAAATGTGGACGCAAGTATGTTCATTACGATGTTCTATGCACAATATTTTCCGAAAAGCGGTAAAATCCTTTATTCTTCTGCAGGCCATGAACCCGGTTTTTACTATAACGCGAAAGAAAACACATTTGAAGAAATAAAAGCAAAAGGTCTGGTGCTCGGGGTGAACCCGGATACAGAATATCGTCAGTATGAACGGATACTTCATCAGGGAGATATGGTTATCCTGCTGACAGATGGTGTGACGGAGTGCAGACAGGGCGAGCGTTTTATTGAAAATAAAGAAGTGCTAGATGTCATTGCAACGTTTTCGCACTTAGAGGCACAGGAAATGGTCAACAAGGTATATAAACATTTTGAACGACTGCAAGACTTCCAGCTGCGTGATGACTTTACATTGATCGTTCTGAAGAAATAGGTTTAACAGCAGGCTGTCCGGGGTATAGTTTTTGCCTTGTACCGAGATGGAAAGAGTTCTTTAGAGGTTGTTCAAAAAGTCCGGTAAAAATGACACATCGAATTTCTTCGTTGGCTTGTTTCTCCGCTCCTTGGGAAAGAAGAACACTTTCCCTGCGTGCGAGTGAACCTAGCCTGCCGGTCCTTTTTATCCTCCTTTTTGAACACGCGCCTTAACTGATTTCATGGGAGGAATCTTAAATGGATTTAACGATTGATGTGATCGCTGATAATAAAAATCTACTGTGAGACTGTCAGGGGAAATTGATGCATATACTGCCCCGCAGCTGAAAGAAAAGTTACTGCCGCTGACGAAAACCAAGGGACATCAGACGGTTGTTGATTTAAAAGATGTAGGATACATGGACAGTACGGGATTGGGCATTTTCATCAGTGCCTTAAAGTCCACGAAGGAGAATAACAGCAGTATACGGTTAGTAAATTTGCAAGATCGTGTTTCAAGGGTGTTTAACATTACAGGTCTTGATGAAGTATTTACTATTGATACTGTAATCCAAGGTGGGAATGAGTAATGGAAGACTTTGACTTTATTGAAATGAAGGTTCCTGCTAGAGCAGAATATGTAGGAATTGTTCGTTTGAGCATATCTGGGATTGCCAACCGCATCGGCTTTACATGTGAGGATATTGAAGATTTAAAGGTTGCTGTTTCCGAGGCGATAACCAATGCAGTGGATCACGCCTATCAGGAAATTGATGGTGAGGTTTCGGTCGGTTTTGGTGTGTATGAAGATCGCCTGGAGGTTATGGTGGCTTATCATGGCGGCAGTTTTGACTTAAACGAGGTAAAAGGGGGTATAGGTCCCTACCAGGGCTCGGAATCTGTTGAGGATTTGCGCGAAGGCGGATTTGGTCTTTTCCTGATTGATGCGTTAATGGATCGGGTAGAGATCAATAACAACCATGGCGTTATTGTTCTGATGACGAAGTACCTTCACGAAACTGAGGTGGGCCTTGATGACGACCAGATCTCAACAACACAGTAGCAATCAGGATGAAATATATGAATGGATTGAACAGCTGCAGCGCAACCCCGAACAGGAAGAAGTCCAGGAAAAAATTGTGTTGGCCTATACGGATTTAGTCGAATCCATTGCCAGAAAGTACTCCAAGAACAGCAGCATACATGAGGATCTGAAGCAAGTCGGTATGATTGGACTGATTGCTGCGGTAAGAAGATACGACCCATCATATGGGAAATCATTTGAATCATTTGCGATACCCACTGTTGTAGGAGAAATAAAACGGTACATCCGTGATAAAACATGGAGTGTACACGTTCCAAGACGCATTAAGGAACTGGGACCGAAAATAAAAAAGCTATTGATGATCTGACGTCGAAAAACCAAGTTTCACCGACCGTTACGGAAATAGCGAACTACTTGAATGTGCCGGAAGAAGATATACTGGAGACAATGGAGATGGGCAAGAGTTATAAAGCACTGTCTGTGGATCGGAAGCTGGAAGCGGACTCTGACGGCAGTACTGTTGCCATATTGGATTTAATAGGCAGTAACGAAAATGGCTTTGAAAATGCTGACCAGCGCATGCTTCTAGAAAAAATTCTGCCGGTATTATCGGAACGGGAGCAGAGGATTTTGCGGTGCACCTATTTTGAAGGCATGAGCCAGAAGGAGACCGGTGAACACCTTGGCATTTCCCAGATGCATGTGTCACGATTGCAGCGCCGTTCACTGCGTAAACTTCGTGAGGCGCTGAATTCTGAGAGTACGGAGGTTCTTGATTGAGTAGCAGGCAAAACAAGGTGCAGGCGGCCGTTTATCAACAACCAAAGTCTGGGCAGTATCAGTGCGGGGACAGTTATTTTTACACTGAAACAGAAAACGAATTTATCTGCGTACTGGCAGACGGTCTTGGAAGTGGTGAGCAGGCAAAGGAATCCTCGGAAATTGTGATAAATATTATTAGGGATAATATCCATACAACCGTAGAACAATTGATTGAGCAGTGTAACCGTCAGCTTTCCGGCAAACGTGGTGCGGTGATCGGAATTTTAAAGATCGACTTTTCCGCGCGACGCTATACCTTTTCCTCTATTGGTAACATCGGCGTTTTAGCCATCTCTGAAAATGGCAGGAAAAAGCGCAACATACCGAATCCCGGCTACCTTGCGGGCTACCATCGGCCGTTCAAGATTGTCTCCGATAAACTCGATCCTGTCATGAATTTCATTCTCTTTTCGGATGGCGTCCGTGACAAGGATCTCTCCCAATATTTTTTTGCTGGGACGGGATGTGGAGCAAGTGGTGGAATGCTATAAAGCATATAGGAATGGGCAGAAAAGAGAAGATGATACCACACTGATTGCCATCCATTATCAGGAGTGAAGACCGGCACCCGATCACCGGTCTTTTTTTTCATTCTATGTCTTTTTGGTAAAATAAAGATAAGTGGAAAAGCTGGTTACGGTTGGATGGCAGAAATTATCCGTTTTCGCAGCTTTTTAAATTACCGCTATATAGGGAGGAACCAATGGTGTCTCATGAACTTGAACAATGGGTGGCGAAGGAAGCAGATGTCCGTCAGGCTGCCGTACATAAAGTAATTACATTATTGAATGGGGGCAATACGGTCCCTTTTATTGCCCGCTATCGAAAAGAAGAAACAGGCGGGCTTGACGAAGTGCAGCTCAAACTGATTCAGGATAAATGGCAGTATGCTGTCAACCTTGCCGAACGCAAAGAAGAAGTAATCCGTCTTATTGACGAGCAGGGGAAACTAACCGATGAATTGAAACAAGAAATTAACGCGGCATCACAATTGCAGCGGGTGGAGGATCTATACCGTCCATATAAGCAAAAACGACGTACAAGGGCCACCAAAGCGAAGGAAAAAGGACTGGAGCCATTGGCCGTCCTCGTTTGGGAGCAGGAAACGCCAAACATTGCAGCTGAGGCTGAAGCATACTTGTCTGAGGAACAGGGCGTTGACACGGTGGACGATGCACTTGCAGGCGTGAACGATATTATCGCAGAGTGGGTTTCGGATGAGCCGAAATTCCGTACATACATACGTGAGGAAACATTCAAACGTGGAACGATGCACTCAGAGGCAAAAAAATGCTGAAAAAGATGAAAAACGCGTATACGAGATGTACTATGATTATGATGAAACTGTACGGTCCATTGTTTCACACCGTATTTTAGCGCTCAACCGTGGTGAAAAAGAAGGAGTTCTGAAAGTCACAGTGGAGCCGCCTGCTGAACGTATCCTGGAATATTTGGAGAAAAAAGTCATCCATAATCGTGCCAATCAGGATACGTCCAACATTTTGCAGGAGGCAGTGAAAGATAGCTATAAACGGCTGCTCCAGCCTTCGATTGACCGGGAAATCCGTAATAGTCTAACAGAAAAAGCGGAAGAACAGGCAATTGAAGTTTTTTCCGAGAATCTGAGGAATTTGCTTTTGCAGCCACCGTTAAAAGGGAAAATGGTGCTTGGTGTGGACCCTGCGTATCGGACTGGGTGTAAGCTTGCCGCGGTGGATGAAACCGGAAAAGTAAAAGATATTGGTGTCATCTATCCAACCGCACCGAAACATGATACGGCCGGGGCTGAGAAAAAAAGTACTGGACTTTATCAGTCGGTTTGGTATTGAATTGATTGCGATTGGAAATGGAACAGCATCAAGGGAAACGGAGCAGTTCATATCTGATGTGATTGGCCGGAATAAACTGGCTATCTCTTATATTATTGTCAACGAAGCAGGTGCAAGTGTCTACTCAGCGTCTAAACTGGCCCGAGAGGAATTTCCGGATTTGCAGGTGGAAGAACGGAGCGCGGCATCGATTGCACGCAGAGTACAGGATCCGCTGGCAGAACTGGTGAAAATTGATCCGAAATCAATCGGTGTCGGACAATATCAGCATGATGTCAGCCAGAAGGCACTCAATGATTCCTTGACCTTTGTTGTTGAAACTGCCGTCAACCAGGTTGGGGTGAATGTTAATACCGCATCCCCGTCCCTGCTGCAGTATGTTGCAGGCCTCAGTAAAACTGTTGCATCGAATGTCGTAACCAAGCGCAATGAAACGAGAAAATTCACAACCCGTAAACAGTTAAAAGACGTTCCGCGTTTAGGTTCGAAAACATATGAGCAGGCAATTGGCTTTCTGCGTATACTGGAAGGGGAAAACCCGCTCGATCGGACCCCCATTCACCCGGAAAGCTATGCGTATGCCGAGGAGCTCCTGAAAAGGCTAGACTGTTCGGCTGATGATATCGGAAGCAGTAAATTGCGTGAACAGCTTAAACGGTAGACATAGGGGATATGGCGGACGAACTTGACATTGGAAAACCAACACTTGACGATATAGCAGCCGCACTTGGAAGACCGGAGCGGGATCCGCGTGACGACTTGCCAAAACCATTGCTGAAGCAAAATGTCATGAGTCTGGATGATTTGAAACCAGGGATGGAAATGCAGGGAACGGTGCGCAATGTTGTCGATTTTGGCGTGTTTGTGGATATCGGTGTGAAAGAGGATGGACTCGTCCATATTTCCAAAATGGCCAATAAATTCGTAAAGCACCCGATGGACATCACGTCCGTTGGTGATGTTGTGACTGTCTGGGTGGAAACGTTGATACTGAAAAAGGGCGGATTGCACTGACGATGGTTGGGAACGAAGGCTAACATTGTTATGCATAAGGAAAGCCAAACTATGGCTGGGTATAAAAAAGCTGATGATCATTTTAGATCATCAGCTTTTCATTTAAATGATTAATTTTATACGGTTTTAATACTTTCTGGAACGGATAATCCTAATTCTTCAGCGACCCGCTCTCCCCCATTCAGGATCAGCTTTATAGAAATGCTCGATTTGACGCAATTTAATGTCATCACGTGTAACCTGCCGCATATGATCAGCAAAGTTTTTGACGAGACGAGATTTCTCATCTTCGCTCATCAGGCGATAAAGGTCACCCGGCTGTGTATAATGATCTTCACTGTCATAGGCTACACTATCCGCAACACCTTCTAATTCAAATGAGGTGCTTTTTGATGCCGGATCTTCAACTGGCCCATCGATGGAGTTTGGTTCGTAAACTGGCCGTCCGCCACCGTTGCCATTAACAGCCATATAGCCATCACGCTGATAATGGTTTACTTCTACTTTTGGACGATTAACCGGAATTTGCTGGTGGTTGACGCCTAAACGGTAACGCTGGGTATCAGAATAACTGAATAGACGGCCCTGCAGCATTTATCCGGTGATGTTTCAATTCCCGGGACCAGATTAGCTGGTGAAAGCGCAGACTGCTCAACATCAGCAAAATGATTCTCAGGATTACGGTTCAATACCATTTTCCCAACTTCGATACGAGGATAGTCTTTTTTGGATACTGTTTTGGTTACATCAAAGATATCCCATTTATACGTTTTGTAATCTTCGTAAGGAATAATTTGAACGTATAGTGTCCAGGAAGGATAGTCCCCATTTTCAATGGCATTGTACAAATCTTCCCGATGATAATCCGGCTGTTTACCGGCAAGCTCGTCGGCCACATCAACATCCAGGCCTTTAACACCCTGGTCACTGATGAAGCTGTAGGTTATCCAGAAAGCTTCACCTTGATCATTTACCCATTTGTAGGTATGGCTTCCATAACCATTCATGTGACGGAAAGTTGCAGGAATCCCACGGTCGCCATGCAAATATGTGATTTGATGAAGTGACTCTGGTGATAATGACCAGAAATCCCAGACCGCATCTTTATCTTTTAACCCTGTGCGCGGATTACGTTTCTGTGTATGAATAAAATCAGGGAACTTAATAGCATCACGGACAAAGAAAACAGGTGTGTTGTTGCCAACTAGGTCATAGTTTCCTTCATCAGTGTAGAATTTCAAAGCAAATCCACGTGGATCTCGTTCTGTATCAGCAGATCCCAGTTCGCCGGCAACCGTTGAAAAGCGGGCGAACATTTCTGTGCGTTTTCCTTTTTCACTAAGGAAATCGGCTTTTGTATATTTGGAAATCTCATCGTTCGTTACTTCGAAATACCCGAATGCGCCTGCGCCCTTAGCATGAACAACGCGTTCAGGAATACGTTCTCTGTCAAAGTGAGCCATTTTTTCCAGAAAGTGAACATCTTGAATGAGAGTAGGACCTCTTTGGCCGGCGTCATTGAATTCTGGTTATCTCCAACAGGAGCGCCAGACGCCGTCGTCATTCGTTTCTTTTCGTTACCCACTATCTAAACACCTCTCCTTGAATGATATGTTTTGTACACTTTCTATTATAATACAAATCTATTTAAAATCAATATTTAATTATAATAATTTTAAATAGATGGTTGCTGGTGTATCCTGATTGACATACGTGGTACTATAAAGAGAGTATATGTACAGCCAAGAGTGATATATATGAAGAAACTGGATGAAAAAGAACTGAATGAACGGATAAACACTTTATCACTGCAATTTTTCCATAAACCCTTCCGTGATAAAGCGGTTTTCAATCACCGGCTCCGAACAACTGGTGGCCGATATATTCCCGCTAAAAGGATCATTGAGGTGAATCCTAGATATGCTGTGGAATTTGATGAAGCTGAACTGAACGGCATTCTGAAACATGAATTGTGCCATTATCACCTTCATATAGAAGGAAAGGGTTATAAACATGGGGACAGGGATTTCAAGGAACTATTACAGAAGACAGGCTCCCCCAGACACTGCAGGCCATTGCCCTCAGAGGAAAAGCGGCCAAAACACACGTACCGGTGCAAACAATGCGGCCATGTGTATGAACGTGTACGCAGAATCAACTTGAAAAAGTATAGATGCGGCCGATGTAAAGGGGAATTGGTATACGAAAAGGGTTTTTAGAATAATTACATTGCCGTGCCTGGCATAGAAGGAAATACCGCACGGCCGTGTCCATGAAAAATGTTTATCCTTGTGGATGAAGATTGCATATTGACGAATTTCTATTTCCATGTTAAATTATACAAGCCGTTGCGAAATGGAAGGCTAGCTCGGAAAAACACTTTAAAAATTCTTCTGCAAAACTTATTGACACGACGGAATAATTATTGTATTATATTCTTCGTCGCGTTTAATATGGCGGCTACGATGATACGGTGATTCATTTGAAGTAAATGAGTGTGACTATCATTAAAACATATGCAACATGATGAGTGAAAACAGTTGCTTATATTACCTTAATACTGATTTAAATCATTCCACAGTAGCTCAGT
>BBCA01000059.1 GCA_001311805.1 Lentibacillus juripiscarius JCM 12147
GAGCACGAATGATTAAGTGTGTTTTCAGTTATAAGTTCGTATATTAAGCAAAAAATGTATTTATGAAATTCATTCAATATAACTCTTAATTGCAAAGTAAGCCACGTCCGGCTCCAGCGCCTTTGTTCATTGAATTGGGAAAGCAGCCAACCGGCAGGCCAGCTGCTTTTTTGAATACTAGTCCGTGTTCAAAAAGGAGGATAAAAGGACCGAAAATTTCGAGGCGACGTAGTTTCGAGCATAAGGAAAGCTACCCTGAATCCGCATCTCACGCAGGAAAAGCGGTTTTCTTTTCCAAGGAGCAGAGAAACAAGTCAACGAAGAAATACGATGCGTCATTTTTACCGGACTTTTTGAACAACCTATATTACAGTGATTTCTTGACTTTTTCTGCCACATCCTCAGGAATCCATTCCGTCCAAACATCTTCATGTTTCTTCATCCACCAGACGGCTGCTTCCTCTGCAGATGCGTCTTCATTTTCGTTCATGTAGTTCAATGCTTCTTCTGTCAGCGCACTGCTAGTTTCATAGTTTTTCAGAAAATCAACGACATCTGGTGCTTTATCCGGAACATCTTTATGAACAGCAACAACGACATCATTTGGTGGTGCTTGTGTTGCTTTCGTTTTTCGTATACTTCCGGATCATATTCTGGTTCCTGCAGTAACGTCAAATCATATTTGGCCGTCACAGCTGTTGGGGACCAGTAGTAGCCCACCCATGCTTCCCCAGCTTCATAGGCATCTGCCAGTGAGGCAACAATGGCTGCATCAGAACCAGGTTTAAAGTTGACAAACGACTCATTCAATCCGTACGATTCCATTTTTAGTAATAGCTTTTTCAATAGCCCATCCACTTGGTGCGTTGATCAGGCGGCCTTTTCCTGGTTCCGCCGGATCCTCAAAAAGTTCTGGATAGTTTTTCAGGTCCTCAACCGTTTTCAGGCCTGGAGCCATTGGTTCAATGCCGCGTTCCTCATCACCTTCAATGACATATGTTGGAACATACAAGCCTTGTTCATTGTCATCAAAATTCACAGAAACCTTCTCGATTTCACCAGCTTCAATCGCTTCTTCGTACACTTCTTTAATATTATCGGTCCAGACTTCCGTGTAGATATCAATATCACCTTCCCGCAGCCCCTGAACAGTTGCCGCCGTGGATCCTGGTGTAACTTCCGTATCAATACCATAGCCCTCTTCAATGATTCGCTGTGCAATCGAATTGTGCACCCTAATACTGTTCCAGCCAGCGTCAGCGAAAACAAGCTTATCCACTTTGTTCTCTGAACCTGATTCAGATTCTGCTTCTGAATCTGAACCGCCACAGGCAGCTAGCACTGTCAGCATCATCACAGCTGCCAAGATTAATAGCTTTTTCATTTGATTACCCCTTTTTGTTTATTTTTCTTGTGTCCTCGAAATCAAAAAAAAAAACTGAATATCGTCGTTTGAGAGGTGAAAAAAAAAAATATGTCCCTGAAGGTTAGAAGGTGACATGACTTGTGTGAACGAAGCATTGTGTGGATGACATCTCTTGTAAACACTATTTATCATAATAGACTAAATAGTTTTTATCAAACCGCAAATTCATTGATTTACGACGATTAACAAAGATATAACCATGATAGCTCACTATAACGTGCCAATCCTTGCATAATATTCCAAAATACTCTCTCTATCGACAAAAAGCCGGTGTGACGCGCTTTTCCGACGGCAATATCTCCGTAATAGATATGGATACGGAAGACAAGTAGTATTTTATGGGTGCCATTCCGGTGTTCTGTTGGGACCGAATGACAGGTTCTCCTCTCTGTTCGGTCGTTCGTCACCTATATGTAGTTATTAAATGATTTGATGTATTCATTACAATATTAGATATCAAAAAACGCTTGGATAATTATATATCTATCCAAACGTTTTGTTTGTTAAGTCAATTGTTAAAATAGGTTTTAAAATAACTTTATTGTTTCCGATGCAGTTGATATAAACTGCGACACAATTTGTGTGCTATGACACCGCTACGGAAATACACTTGGTGCTCGTCGTGTTGCAAGTCTTCCGATGAAGACTTTCTTGATTTTCGCGCGACTTTTGGACCGGTTCGCGCGACTTTCGGCCCGGCTGCGCGACGTAGCAGTTATGTCGCAGTTTATAGACATTGTTCAGGAGGGGTTCATTCCCTAAAGTGAAGCAAAAAACCTCGGCTTGGTATTCAGCGCACCGAGGTTACTATCTATCACCATCAGACAACATTTTATTAGCTCATCTAATTCTCTTATTTACCCGCGGTTTCTTTAATAATCTCCATCACACGGCTCCGTGCCTTTTCACTCCGGTAGTTTTTCATATGATCAATCATGACCGGCGCCTGTTTTTCAGCTTGTTTAACTCTTGCACCAGTGAATCGTTTGTCAGTTCTTCTTCTTCAAGGACATTTGCGTAATTTTTCTCTTTAAAAGAATTGGCATTAATAATCTGGTCTCCTCTGCTTGCCGATCGGGACAATGGAACAAGGAGCATTGGTTTCCTTAATGCCAGAAACTCAAAAATGGCGTTCGCCCCGGCACGCGACAGAACAAAATCAGCGGCAGCAAACATATCCTTCAAATCTTCATGAACGTATTCAAATTGCACGTAACCAGCTTGTTCGGCGGAGGGATCGATTTTTCCTGACCCGCAAATATGGGCAATCTGAAATTCGGGTAATAACTGATTAAGGCTTTCCCGGACAGTTTGATTGATTTTTCGGATCCGCCGCTTCCGCCCATAATTAAAAGAACGGGTTTTGCCTTCGTGAATCCGCACATTTCAAGTCCGCGTGTTTTTATCCCCTTCAAACAATTCTTCGCGTATAACGGCGCCAACATATTCGGCTTTTTTCTGTGGAAGATAGTCCATTGTTTCTGGAAACGTTGCCAGTACTCGTTTCGCAAATGGAATCGCCAATTTGTTGGCTAGCCCCGGCGTGAAATCCGACTCATGGATAACTGCCGGAACCCCGCGCAGTTTTGCGGCAACAATCACCGGAACGGATACAAAACCACCTTTGGAAAAGACAACCGACGGCTTCCGTTTGCCAAGGATACGCCATGACTCAAGCGTTCCTTTCAACACTTTGAATGGATCCTTCATATTCTCCTTCGACAGGTAGCGTCGCAATTTCCCTGTTGACACAGAATGATAGGAGACACCTTCAAGCGGTTCAATCAGCCTTCGTTCAATTCCCTGCCTGGAACCAATATAATCTATTTCCCAGCCCTCTTTTTGAAATAACGGAATCAAGGCCAGATTGACAATGACATGCCCTGCTGTGCCACCACCCGTAAATAGAATTCGATTTGCTTTCATAACCCAAGCACTCCTTCTTTCGCACACGTTAGAAAAACTTGACTTTCACTAAGTCTTTATAGTGAAAGCCTTAGTTTTACTTATAAGGTCAACCATCATTTATACTTCCTGACGTTGAAGTAAAACGGTATAATGATGTGGAATCAATTTTTACTTCTTCTATCCTAATGGAAAATTATATAGAAAGGAAGGGTATTATGCATGAAACAGCAACATTAAAGGAAAAGCTCAAACTATTCACTGTCATCGTAATACCCATCCTGATTACCCAATCTGGTATGTATCTCATGAACTTTTTTGACACAGTGATGTCCGGGCGGGCAAGTGCTGCCGATCTGGCCGGTGCAGCTATCGGATCCAGCCTGTGGGTCCCGATCTTCACAGGTTTTAACGGCGTGTTCCTAGCCATTACACCGATTATTGCACATATTATTGGAGCAGGAAAGAAAAAGATGTTTCGGAAAAATCCAGCAAGGTATTTACCTGGCAGTCATACTGGCCTTATTGGTTCTTCTCTTCGGGGCGTTTGCGCTTAATCCTGTCATGCAATTGATGGATCTAGAAGCAGATGTCCGTCACATCGCCAAATATTACCTTATTGCCCTGGGGGCTGGAACCGTTCGGCTATTGGGTTGGTATCATTATTGGCTTAAGCGCCGGCGCTCTCGCACTTGTCATACGGCTCCGGCACCTGCAGAAACAAAAGCTGCGACTTATACATTCGGAGTAGGAAAACTTTCCGACATTACTAAAAAGACCGCCCATAATAGGCGGTCTTTTCGCATACGCTTTTTTAAAGCTGCATCACAGGTTATAGAAACAGCCCTGCGATGGTTGCGGACAGGATGGAAGCGAGTGTCGCACCAATCAGCAATTTCATACCGAAACCGGAAACCTGTACGGCCTTCTTGCTGTCGATCCCCTGAACAGTTCCGGCAATAATACCAATCGATGAGAAGTTAGCAAAGCTTGTCAGAAATACCGATACAATGCCAACTGTTTTTTCAGACATGCCTCCCAGGATATCCTGGAACTCAAGCATTGCAACAAATTCATTCGTGACAATCTTGGTGCCCATTATACCGCCTGCCTCAATGACTTCCCCAGGCGAAATGCCCATTAGTATACCAATCGGAGCAATAATATAGCCAAGAATCTCCTGTAACGTCACACCAGCAAATACAAACTGAATCAGCCAATTAACTAACTCAAGTGAAGCAATAAATGCAATCAGCATGGCAGCAACGATTAAGGCAATTTTTCCGCCATCAAGCGCTCCATTGCTCATGGCTTCAAAAATGCTTTTATCATTGGACACATCTTTCACATCCACCACATCTTCCTCTTCAGGGACCTTCACAGGCGCAATGACGGATGCCATGATTAGTGCACTGAACATGTTAAGCGGCAATGCTGCAAGCACATATTGCGGCGGCAGAATCTGCAAGTAAGCTCCGACAATGGATGCCGATACGGAACCCATGGCAGATGCACTGACAATATAGAGCCGATTGTTATTCAAATGATGGAACTGCGTCTTAACGGCCAGCAAAGCTTCTGACTGACCGAAAAAGATACTGTTTACCGCGTTAAAGGACTCCACCTTTGGCAGACCGGTAATTTTTGATAACAGACCGCCTAAATATTTGATAATCGGCGGCAAGATGCGCAAATAGGTAAGCACTGACAAAAGTGTCGAGAAAAAGATAATCAGCAGCAAGACATTAAAAAAGAACACGCTTCCGCCTTCAGTTATCTGAATACCACCGACAACAAAGTTCACACCCTCTTTACCAAACTCAATCAGCTTATTAAAGCCTGCCGAAATTCCACTAATAACCGCACGGCCGATATCTGTATTGAACATGAACCATGTAATAACAAGCTGGGCAAGGAGCATGATACCAATACCCTTAAAATTGATATTTTTCTTATCGTTCGACATGAAATATGCCAAAGCCAATACAATAATGATTGCTAATACCCCAAAAATAATACCCACTGGTTTGCCTCCCCTATGATGTGAAGCGAATGCAGCATCATGAAACTGCTTACAAATCCGCTTTTTCATTGTCAATTTTAACAGGTTGTCAGACGTCCAGCAAATTAAAAATTTACCAAATAGAATTATACAGTTTTATTAGTTATACCCTGCACCTAGGAGTTTTAAAAGAAATAACCCAAAGAACGTAATTAAAATTGCGTTTCACACGTTACTGACAATATCATCCTATTCCTAACATTCCTTAAAAAAACCCCCGCAAGGACTTCTCATCCAAGCGAGGGTTTTATTTTTGCTGTATAAGTCATTAGCCTTCGAGCAGCAAGTCGTATGGGTCTTCGAGCAACTCTTTGATGCGTACAAGGAATTGTACTGCTTCTTTTCCGTCAACAATCCGATGGTCATAGGATAATGCCAGGTACATCATTGGACGGACTTCAATGGAATCATCCGGCATAACCATTGGACGTTTTTGGATATTATGCATGCCAAGAATACCAACCTGTGGTGAATTAAGGATTGGTGTCGACAGCATCGAACCAAATGTTCCGCCATTGGTGATCGTGAATGTTCCGCCCTGCAGTTCATCCAGTGACAACTCTTTATTAACGGCTTTTTTGCGAGATTGGCAATTTCACTTTCAACACCGGCAAAGTCCATTTTGTCTGCATCACGGACAACCGGTACGACAAGTCCTTCTTCCGTCGATACAGCAATTCCAATGTCATAGAATTTTTTCAGTACAAGTTCGTTACCCTGAATTTCCGCATTTAGAAGTGGGAAGTCTTTCAGAGCGCCGATAACAGCTTTTGTAAAGAAAGACATGAAGCCTAACTTAATATCATGTTTCTGCATGAACTTTTCTTTCCGCTCACTGCGCAGTTTCATGATTCCTGACATATCCACTTCATTGAATGTTGTCAGCATGGCTGATTCCTGCTGTACATTCACAAGCCGATTTGCAATCGTTTGACGGCGGCGTGACATTTTTGACCCGTTCAACTGGCTTATCAAATGTCGTTTTTTTCCGATTGCTTCGGTTCTTCTTTTTGGCCGGTTTTGCTTCTTTCTGTTCGCTGGTACCTTTGGCATGAGTATCAACATCTTCCGGACGGATACGGCCTAATGGATCGCGTGCCTGTACTTTGCTCAAATCAATACCCAGTTCACGTGCACGTTTACGGGTAGCAGGAGATGCGATGACGTCTGCATTATCAGCCGGTTGCTCTTCTCTTTGTGTATCTGCCTTTGCAGCAGGTGTTTCCTGTGGTGCTTCTTCTTTCGTTTCAGCTGCTTCGCCTGATGTGTTGTCAGACGCACCGGAAGCATCAGCCCCAGCTTCCCCCATTCTCATCTACTTTAGCAATAACGTCGCCGACTTCGACATCCTCACCTTCGTCACGGACGATTTCTGTGATGACACCGGCATAATCTGTATTTACTTCGACGTTCACTTTGTCTGTTTCCAGCTCGACGACTGCGTCCCCTTTTTCAACTTTGTCGCCTTTTTGACGAGCCACTCGGAAATAGTGCCTTCTGTGATGGATTCTGCAAGTTCCGGAATCTTAATTTCGTTCACTGGAATCTCCTCCTTTGGACGGGTTAATTGCTTCCTGAATAATCTGCTTTTGCTCGGTTTTGTCAACATTTGGTTCTCCCACTGCAGGTGAAGCGCGGTGTGGACGGCCAACATAGCGTAATGTCTGCCCTTCTTGCAGCAACTCCCGCAAGTAATCATCGACAAAATCCCAGCTGCCCATGTTTTGCGGTTCTTCCTGTACCCATACAATTTCCTCCAGGTTCGGAAGTTCTTTCAGCTCTTTTTCAAGTTGCTTTGTCGGGAATGGATAAATTTGTTCCAATCGAAGAACACGCAGCCAATCAAATTTTTCATCCGAGTCGGCAATTGCCTCTTCAATGTCAACCATTACCTTACCACTTCCGATTAACAGCCGCTTGGCATTCTTCTTGCTCACTTTCAAATTTGGCTGCTGGCGCAATGGTTCAAATTTGCCTTCTGTAAATTCTTTCGCCTCCGAAGCAACCCGCTGGTTACGCAGCAGACTTTTCGGTGTCATTAGTACGAGCGGACGAGCTTCCTCCCTGCCGCGCATAGCCGCTTGACGGCGAATCAAATGGAAAAATTGAGCTGACGATGTCACATTGGCAACAATCAGGTTATTTTCCGCTGCAAGCTGCAGAAAGCGTTCCAGACGTGCACTGGAATGTTCCGGTCCTTGTCCTTCATACCCGTGCGGAAGCAGCATGACAAGGTTTGACTTGTCACCCCATTTTGCACGTGCTGCGGAAATAAACTGGTCAAAAATGACTTGCGCCGCATTGGCAAAATCCCCAAACTGCGCTTCCCAGATGACAAGCGTGTTAGGTGCCTGAACACTATACCCGTATTCAAATCCTAAAACACCTGCTTCTGAAAGCGGGCTGTTACGGATGTCGAACGAAGCTTCCGTACCTTCAAGTCCATGCAGCGGGCTGTATTTGTCCCCGGTTTTCGCATCATGAAGAACCATATGCCTGTGTGCAAACGTTCCGCGCTCGGTGTCCTGACCTGTCAGGCGAATTGGAATGCCATCATTAAGAATAGATGCATACGTTAAAGCTTCACCGGCACCCCAATCTGCCTTGTTCCCTTCTTCCAGAACATTTTCGCGTCGTTTGAGAATCCGTTCCAGCTTCCGGAACACGGTAAAACCTTCAGGGCGCTTTTGCATGTCTCTATTCAGTGCTTTCAGATCTTCCAGTGGTACAGCTGTCTCAAACTGATCCAGTCCATTCGTCAATGCGCTCGGCATCACTTTTGGCTCGGGTTCACCAGTATCGTTTTCCTTCATGTTTTCATATGTTTCCCGAAGGTTGGCTGTCACCTGTTCCATGACCTTTGTCAGTTCATCAGATTCAACTATGCCATCCTGCTGCAGTTTTTCAGCGAAAACGCCGGCAGATGTCGGGTGTTCATCTATATTTTTATACAGTTTCGGCTGTGTCGCTCTTGGCTCATCCATTTCATTGTGGCCATAGCGGCGATAACCGACAAGATCAATCAAGAAATCCTTATGGAACTTTTGACGATATTCATAAGCCATCGTAATGGCAGCAATACATGCAACCGGGTCATCTGCATTGACATGGATAATCGGAATTTCAAAACCTTTGGCCAAATCGCTGGCGTATCGGGTGGAACGTCCGTCCTGCTGATCAGTTGTATAGCCAAGAAGGTTATTTGCAATGATATGCAGCGTTCCGCCTGTCTGATAGCCCGGCAAGCCTTTGAAATTCAACGTTTCCGCAACAACACCTTCACCGATGAATGCCGCATCCCCATGAATCAATACTGGCAGAGCTTTTCGGAAGTCCTGCTCCGGATATCCTTTTTGGGAACGGTCATCCTGTCCTGCACGTGTAAATCCTTCCACAACTGGATTAACAAATTCCAAATGTGACGGATTGTTGGCAAGAGTGATTCGTGTTCCGGACCGTTCATCATCCGCTTTGACATCTTTTGTTGCTCCAAAGTGGTACTTCACATCACCGGTCCAACCATAATTAATGCCTGTTGAACCTTCCGATGGAATCAGTTCTTTATCGGGTGAATGGTGAAACTCGGAGAATATTTTATCAAACGGCTTACCCAATACGTGTGCAAGGACACTCAGGCGTCCGCGGTGGGCCATCCCCATCATAATATGTTCGATATTGTCTTCAATCGAATTCTGGACAACCTTGTCAAGCATTGGAACCATCGATGCGAGACCTTCAATGGAAAAGCGCTTCTGGCCGACAAATGTTTTTTGCAGAAACTCCTCGAAGCCTTCCACTTCAGCAAGGCGCTTCAGCAACCCTTTTTTACGCTCGTTGGAAAAGCCGTCATGGAACCGTGCCGATTCAATATAATCCAGGAGCCACGCCCGTTCATCATCTTTGTTCACATGATCATATTCAAAGGTGATTGTTCCGGAGTACAAGGATTTCAGCCGTTCAATGACCTCATATCCATCATCAACACCACTCGGAGCCTGTTCCCACAGCCAGTTAGCAGGGATATCCCGTAAATCCGCTTCCGTCAGTCCGTAAGTCTCCGGATTAACTAGCTCGGTTTTTCGCCCATCACGTCCTACCGGATAGATATCTGACTCAAGATGTCCAAACGACGAATAGCCTCAACAAGTTTCATTGCTGAGGTCAGTTTTTTGACATCTCCTATAGAAGGACCAGATTGTGTCACCTGCTGAGCTGATTCTGATGTATGACGTACCCGTTCAGGGGCACCGTGCTTGTCAAACAATTCCTTCAGCGAAGAATCTACAGCAGCAGGATCCTCCTTATATAATTCGTACTGTTCTTCGATATAACCCATATTGGGACCATGAAAACTCTCCCAGAATCTTTCGTGGGATTCCTCACTCTGTGCCACGTCATATACCCCCATTAGAAGTTAACTTTATCCCCGTTAGATAACGGCCTTTCATATCCATTGTTCATTATAGAACTCTGTCGCAACTTCATCAACTAATATACCCTATTTCAAGGGCAGAAACAATAAGCGCCAGGACAGTTCCAAAAATAAAACAATTCGCATAATATGACGTTTTCCTTTAAAACTTGGATAAGAGTTCACATCATAGCTATAATCAGGTATAATGAAGGCATACTAAACGTAACAAAGGCTATGATTCATGCATGAAAAGGAGGATGTTCCATGAAGCTTACATTGTTGATGGGCGTTATCATAACATTTCTAGTTTCCTGTTTCACAGCAGGATATGATGCAAAACCAGGTGTACCGAAAAAGAACCAGTAAAGAACAAAAGCATCGGCATAACAGCCGATGCTTTTCTTATTCGGTGGCAGTACACTAGGCCATTCCGGGAAAGCCACGCTGCCGCAGTACTTCAAATGTAATAATTGCAGCTGTATTCGATAAGTTCAATGAACGGACCTGGCCACTCATCGGAATACGTAAACATTGGTCCTCTTTTCCTTCCAGAAACTCCGGCGGAAATCCCGAGCCTTCCCGGCCGAATACAAACAGTAAATCCTCTTCCATATTACTGAAATCATAATCGGTATAATAATTGGACCCAACATTTTCAATATAATAGAATGTGCCATTGGGATAATTGGCATACACTTCCTCAATGGAGTCATATTCCCGAACATCTGTATATTGCCAGTAATCAAGCCCGGCACGGCGAACCATTTTGTCACTTGTCGAGAATCCCAAAGGACGGATCAGATGCAATGTGGCCCCTGACCCTAGGCAAGTTCTTGCAATATTCCCGGTATTAGCTGGTATTTCCGGCTGATATAGTACAATATGCAAACCCACGTTTCTTCTCCTCTTTCCTTCACATTTTCAGTTCAAAAAGTCCGCCTCCTTTTTGAACACGCACTATTATAGCATTACTCACCAATTCGGAAAAATTTATATTGTGTATCCGGTGTCCATGCGAGTGAATCTTCATATGACCAGTAACGGTTCCGGCTGTTATCTGTATGTGCATTGACAAGGGGCATGCCATCCGGGTCTTTGGCGACAACAATCGTGTTATGATCCCATCTGCCATCCCCTGCAAAGTCATAGCAAATAATATCACCTGGTATCAGATCGCTTGCTGACTCCATTTCTTTTCCTTTTAATCCCGCAGTTGATCCGCTTAAATACCACCGGAGTGAATGAGCCACTGCCCAGCTGTAACTCCAATTATCCTCCCCATACCACCAGCCACTTTCACGGTCGGGGGCTCCACGCATGGGCGCACCTCCAGCCCTCATGCATTGTGACACAAAATTAGTGCAGTCCACGTCAAAACTTCCTATATTCCGGATTATAGCTGTTCCACCATCGTTCCGCATACTGAACAGCAGCACGTCTGTCATAATCAAATCGTTCAACTGATCTGTTTTCCCCTGTGGCATTGGAAACAGGGTGGGTATGCCCGGGCTCCACGGGTTCGGCATCCCTTTCCACTCGCCAGTGCCCGGTAATTCTGTCATCTTCCAACTGAAACCAATACGGTATTACTTGTTCTTCTCTAATAAACTTACCATTTTGCCTGATCAGCAATGCCAAATGAAGCAAATACTGGTACACTGTCTGTTTACCGTACCTAATGGATTCAAAAACATGTCCATGGCCGGTAATCCGGGCAATCTCCGCTCCTCGCTCACGATATGATGTTTTTTTTCGCTGCCACCAGCCGGCTTGGTCATCAGACGCCAATTGAAAAAATTCCAGCCAAGTATCTTTCACTTTTTCCATAAAAAATCCCCTCCAATACCAGTATATGGAGGGAATGGCTGTCCAAAGCACCATCCATTCACAATCAGAATCAACCGCTCGAAATGGTTTTTTCAAGTGCCAGCAGGAATTCTTTCTTATCCAGTCCACCGCCATAACCAATCATTTTCCCGTCAGCGCCTATCACACGGTGGCACGGGACTACAATCGATAGCGGATTTTTATTAACGGCGCCTCCTGCAGCACGCACGGCTTTAGGGTTTCCAATTGCTTGTGCAATACCTTTATACGCTGTCGTTTCACCATATGGAATAAAGTCGTAAAGCGCCTGCCAGATTTGTTTCTGAAATGGGGTCCCGTGAAACTTGAATGGAAAAGAAAACGCTTGACGCGCACCATGAAAATATTCCTGAAGTTCCTGCTTAGCCTGCTCCACCTGTTCGGGACTATGGACAAAACTTCTATCCGGAAAATACCGTTTTACCCAAGCTGCCATCTTGTTATTCATCGATTGAAACGACCCATATTCCACGCGTACAATGTTCTCCCCATCACCAACAATCAGCATTGTCCCGACTGGCGTTTCCACCTCATCATAATAAAGTGTCATGACAAAACCTGCTCTCCCTCAGAATTGCTTCTTTAAATGCGTTAAACAACCTCTTTAAATGCCAGACCTTTTTCCATTTCAGCCAATACCTCTTCATCCGTTTCCTTCTCCATCGCTTCTCTAATCGCTGCAAATGCTTCTTTTATTCCGATTTTGCCAAGTGACCATGCAGCTGTGCCACGGATGACAGGTCGTGGATCGTTGTTCATGACCGCAATCATGTCATCGACAGCCGTTTCATCTTTATAATGCCCGAGCGCCAGCAGTGCATTTCGCTGCAGTGGCTTCTTGCCACGCCACGATCCAGCAATATGGCCAAACGTTTCTTTGAACTCCCGGTTGGAAATCCGCAGCATCGGTTTAAGCTTTGGCTTGGCAACATCCGGCTCTGGTTCAAATTCCGGATGGTTGTGAAAATCAACGTGTTTGTTGTACGGACAGACGACCTGACACGTATCGAAGCCGTAAATAAGTTCCCCATTTTCGGCCGAAATTCATCAGGCAAAAAGTCCTTCGTCTGTGTTAGAAAAGCAAGGCACCGCTGGGCATTCAGCTGACCGCCCTGTACAAGGGCACCGGTCGGACAGGCGTCCAGACATTTGGTGCAGGATCCACAGCCGTCTTCAAGCGGGGTATCCGGCACAAACGGAACATTGGTAATCAGTTCACCGAGATAAACATAAGAGCCAAATTCCGGCGTGATGATGGCAGTGTTTTTTCCGCTGAATCCAATCCCAGCCCTTTCAGCAACCGCGCGATCAGATAATTCACCCGTATCAACCATCAACTTCGTACTGGCATCCGGTATTTTATCCTCAATAAAGGCAGAAAGTTTTTCCAGCTTCTCCCTTAATACTTTATGGTAATCCACACCCCAGGAAGCGCGGCAGAAAACACCACGCCGCTCCTCCTTCGTGCTTTTTGGACCATTTTTCATCCGGGAAGGATAGGCCAAGGCAATCGAAATGATTGATTTTGCTTCCGGCAGCAGACGATCTGGTTCTGTTCTTTCTTCAATCGAGCCTTTCTCAAAGCCGGATTGATAACCCAGCTTCTGTTGCCGTTTCAGCCGATCTTTCAAGCTGTCAAATACATCCGCTGAAGCAAAACCAATTTTATCAATGCCAATTTCTTTGCTGTAATCGATTATTTCCTGTCTAAGCTGATCCGTGTTCATCCTACCCCTCCTTTCCGTCCTGTTGTCAGCGCGCCTGTCTGACCGAAGCTGTGCGCATCCGGTTTAGCACAGCGGCGATTTCATATCTTCTTGGACGAGCGATATCACCTGGGTGCTGGTCCTTAAACACAGCAAAAGATGCCAGCCCCTTTTGGTCCATTTGCTGTTCAATATCATCCAGCAGGCTGTGAAGCGTTCTTTCTCCAAGCGCATTTGTACGGTCCAAGTGCTGGATAATTTCCGCAATCATTCGTGTTTGTGACGCATCCACAAGCTGCTCGGTATCACGGAATGTTATATCAGTCCGGCCCATGATGATGGTTGTCAGCCCTTTTGCTTGTGTTTTGGATTTATTCCCTTTTTTAGTCTGCAGTGTTTGCTGCTGGAAAGTCCGGCTGCTGACGGCACCAAATGTATCATCATCGAGTGCCTCCCGGTTGATCGGGCTGTCCGCCACAATGGACTTCGCCTCTCCAGTTACATCGTAGGGGACATATGCTTCCATCATGATCACCTTGTCTGCAACATCAAAATAATCACCCGAGCCGCCCATAACCAGAATAGTAGAAACATCAAGGTTGTCGCGCATTTGCTTTATTTTATCAATAAACGGCGTAATCGGCTCTTTATCCTTATGGACCAGCTTCTGCATCCGTTCATCACGAATCATGAAGTTTGTGGCACTTGTATCTTCATCAATCAGAAGCGTTGTCGCCCCTGCTTCCAGCGCCTCCATTACATTGGCGGCCTGTGATGTACTTCCACTGGCATTTTCGGTAGAGAAGAAGTGTGTATCCTGGCGGTGAGGCAAATTATTGATGAACGGTGAAATGTTAACGCCCGTGACTTGCCTTCCGTCTTCCGCACGTATCTTCACGGCATCCGGATCTGTCAGAACATACTCACGTCCATCGCCTTTTACGTGGTAATACACACCGCGCTCCATCGCCTCCAGGATCGTGCTTTTACCATGATAGCCACCACCTGCAATCAGGGTAATGCCCTTTTTAACAGCCATGCCGGTGATTGGCTCATTACGATATGGCACCTGGATTTCCACTTCCGTTTCTTTCGGGCTCTGAAACGGTACCGCCTTCTTCAGCGGCCGATTACTCACACCGCTCTCTCTTGGCAGAATGGATCCATTGGCAATAAATGCGATCCAGTCATTGCTGTGCATGGCTTCCCTGATTGCTTCCTGCTGATCAGCGAGCTGCACAGCGTTTTCAACTTCCTCATCTGTTATGGAAAAAACAGATTCTTTTAAAATGGCAGGAATAGCTTGCATGAACAATTTTTCTGCTTCTCTGCCATTAATCTTCCGTCCATTTGCCGGCAGCCCGATGGAGATGCACACCGTAATCGAGCTGGAGTCAGCCTGGACCGCACTGCGCTCAAGTACCTCCTGGCCCGGGCGATCAAATTGAATGCTCCCACTTTTCCCGGAACCTTTAATGGAAAATTTGCCTTTTGCAATCGCCTCTCCCACTTTGCGGGCAAGGATATCTTCGGTTGCCACTCTTCGTGCGTAGGATGCAAACCAGTCATCCTTCATCGGGCGTTTCTTAGCCGGTATGACCACCCGAATCTTGGATGGTGCTGCAAACGGATCACCCTGCACGTAATCAATATATAAATCAAAATCGGAAAATTTGTAGTGACCTTGCAAACTTTTGTACGCTTTATACCCTTTTCCGTCTATTTGCTGTAACGTCTGCGCTAAATTTCTTCATAAAAATCCCTCAATTAATGATAGTGTCAAATTCAGAATACACGCTGCCGAAAACAGTTTCAAGTAAAGCGGCGGGAAGCCAGACAGCTTATACAATGAAAAAAACGCAATGCTTCGGATGATGGCGAAACACTGCGTTACGACTTATGTATGGAGCGGGTGATGGGAATCGAACCCACGACATCAGCTTGGAAGGCTGAGGTTTTACCACTAAACTACACCCGCATGTATATATAGAAACGTGCATGATTTTGTCCTTTTGTCGGAACAAGATATAGTATACCGTTTTAGAAAGAGGATGTCAACAGTTTTTTGATTTTGTCACGTTAAAAATTGCGATAGCTGCCTTTTTGATTAAAGTCCTATACACAAAAGAGCTCCACCCCGCTGTATCAAGCGGGGCAATTTTAAAAGGATTCCAGGGAAAGCTCCGTTTACAGTACACAGTTTTCCACACCGCACTGCTCACAGGCAAGAAGTCGCTTTAAATAGGCCATATCTTTCAACAGAAAATATTTGTTTTTATTTTCGACAACGCCCTGGTCTTTCCATTTATTCACAATACGGCTGACAGTTTCCCGCGATACAGCTATGTGTTTACTAATATCCTGTATGACAAGAGGCTCCGTCATCCGGATACCATCAGGTGTAACGACCCCGTACATATTTGAATACCGTACAAAGAACGACGCTACGGCCCCCTCAGAGCCGAATGCAGTATAGTCACGGAGTTTAGCTTTACTAGCTTCCAGTGACTCAGCAAGCCAGTGCAAGAAATGGAGGCTCAGTCCGCCATTTTCAAACAGAAGCTTCTCTGCCATTTCTTGTTTAATAGCATACAGTTCACTATCCTCCATTGCTTTCGCTGTATGCGAATAATGACGTCCGCCGAACACCCCTATCTCACCAATTCCGTCATTTTCACCGCGTGTAAAAACAGTAAGATATCTGTCCGGCCCAATAGTTTTGAACACCCTGATTTTCCCACTTTCGACAAAATACAGATAATCGGCCGGCGCTCCTTCTTCAAAGATCGTATCCTGCTTCCGTAAAATCATTGGTTTGGAATATGTCATAAGCAAATCACGTTCATTTTGTTGAAGCCGCTGTAAAATAGGTTCCATTTTTATTTACACGCCCCTTTAGTGACCTGTATCCATTATACACTAAAATGAAACGTAATCTGTGAAATTTTATCACTAAAATTTGTGCAAAAAGGTGGATAAAAAGGACCGACTAGTTCGAGTAAGTAGCACACCTACTGTGGAGAAAGTATCAAATCATATATAGCACAGCATTATTTTAGGCTGTTTTCTAAAAAACTACTTTTGTGTCGTTTTAGAGAATGCCCCCCTGCTTAACAATATCTATAAACTGCGACACAGGGGCAAGGGAGATTTCCGCTCCGGACAGTCGCTTTCACCCACAGGGCATAAGCGCGACATCTGCTCCGACGAACAAGATGTTCTAGGGTCAGCGTTGTCACAGTACGTGACGAATTTAGCCAACATCCTTTTCGCAGTGTCTTCTTTACCACAGGCACGGCTTCAGCCTCCTCGCGGGAAAGCGCCGCTGAAAAAGTCCGAGAGAAGGCTTCTCAAGGCCAAAAACCACCCAAAAGAGAGCCGAATAGTCCGAGAGAAGGCTTCTCAAGGTCAAAACCCACCCAAAACCGGGCCGTAATGTCCGTGAGAAGGCTTCTCAA
>BBCA01000060.1 GCA_001311805.1 Lentibacillus juripiscarius JCM 12147
TCGGACTTTTGGCCCTCTTTTGGACGGCTTTTGGCCTTGAGAAGCCTTCTCTCGGACTTTTCGTCCCGCTTTTAGGTGGCTTTTGGTCTTGAGAAGCCTTCTCTCGGGCTTTTCAGCGGCGCTTTCCCGCGAGGAGGCTGAAGTCGTGCCTGCGGTAAAGAAGACACTGCGAAAAGGACGTCGGCTAAATTCGTTACGTACTGCGACAACGCCGACCCTAGAACATCCTGTTCGTCGGAGCAGATCTCGCGCTTGTACCCGGAGTGGTGAAAGCGAAGTGTATTTCCGGAACGGTAGTCCAACCATCATCTCAATCTATTTCGCAGTTTATAGAAATTGTTCAGCAGCTTTACATTTTTTAAGGTGATAAAAACAACAGTCTATTAGAAAATAGCCTAGTTTTAGACCATCTATGGTAATGGTGCACATAAAAAGGCTGTCTCAACTTATGAGACAGCCTTTTTACGTTTATTTACAGATTACTCACCGATGCCTTCTGTCCATTTTCAAGAAGATCAGGATTGTCTTCGAGGAATTGGCTTGCTGCATCTGCTGCTTCTGTACCATTATTGATTTCAACCAGTAGTTTGTTCTCCATTTCCGTATCGTAATCTTCTGTCAAACGCTTCAGCACTTCATATGCTGCTGGAGAATCTTCTTTGAAGCTTGTATGTGCAATAGCTTCGATACGGTCACCTTCACCACCGTATACTTCTTTAGGGTCTTCCAGCATTTTCAGATCCATTTCCGCAAACATCCAGTGTGGTTTCCAACCCGGAATAATAATTGGTTCTTCATTATCGATTTTCTTCTGCAGTTCTGAAAGCATGGCACCTTCAGAGCTTGGCTTTAGTTCCCATTTGTCCAGACCATATTCTTCAATTGCTGTTTCCGTATTCTGCATGACGCCTGCACCCGGGTCAATACCGGTAATTTCCCAGTCTACTGCTTCACCCAATTCCTTATTGCCTTTTAGGTCCTCAATAGAGTTAACATCCATATAGGATGGAACCGTCATGGCAAGTGGAGCTTTGTCAACAAATGCACCGACAGCTTCCACATCGTCCTGGTACTTTTCCCAGTAGGACTGGTGTGTCGCCGGGAGCCATGAAGCCGTCATAAATGATGAATCATCGTTGGCAACACTTGTCCACATCGCGCCTGCGTCAACCTGTTTTGGTTCCACAGTGTACCCTACTTCTTCAAGTACCTGCTTAACCAGGGGTGTACGAGCCATAGCGCCTGCCCAAGCAACGTAAGGAACAGTTAGTTCTGATTCACCAAGTTCTACACCGCTGCTGCTGTCGCCGCCGTCACTGTTACCACTGTCGTCGGAGCCGGAGTCGCTTTCACTTCCTTCATCACTGCCGCCACCACATGCTGCAAGTGCAATAACCAGCACAAGTACAGCAGCTAAACCTAAAAATCTTAATTTCTTAAACATAAGAAATTGACCTCCTTAAAATAATGTTTTTATATGTCTCGGGTCTTCACATCATGAATGATGCAGAAAACCCGTGAACATGCTTAATTTTTATTTGCTCCCTGCGTAATGCGGTCAAGCAGCATCGCAAGAATAACAAGTGATAGTCCACCTTCAAACCCTGGTCCGATAGCAACCTGCGTTACAGCCCTGTAAACGACCGTGCCAAGACCAGGTGCCCCGACCATGGAGGCGATAACAACCATCGATAATGAAAGCATAATCGTCTGGTTGATACCTGCCATAATTGTTGGCATGGCAAGTGGTATTTGAACTTTTGTCAGTCTCTGTCCGGTAGAGGAACCAAATGCATTTGATGCTTCAATAAGTTCCTGATCGACCTGCCGGATACCAAGGTTTGCGAGCCTTACAGTAGGCGGCATGGAGAAAATGATGGTTGCAACAACACCTGGCACCATGCCCAGACTGAAGAAGACAACTGCCGGAATCAAATAAACAAAGGCAGGCATCGTCTGCATAAAGTCAAGAATTGGAGTTATAACTGCCTGTACGGAACCTTTCTGCGACATCCAAATCCCTATTGGAATACCAATGATCATGGAAATTAAACAGATATAACAACGAGTGAAATGGTTTCAATCAATTCTGGCCAATAGCCAAGATTGTTGATTAACCCAAGTCCTATCAATGCAAACAGACCCAGTTTCCAGTTCACCACCCACCATGCTAAGAGTGCAATCAGTATAATAAGCACAATTGGTGGTCCCAATTCCATCAGCATGACAAAATTCTCCGTCACAAATTCTATAACGGTTGAAATAGTATCAAATAATGCCGAAAGATACGTTGTCAAAAATCAACAAATGATTCAATCCAGCTTGCCAGTGGCAATTTGGGGAAGAGTTGACCGGTATTATCCATTGATTACTTCACCCCCATTTCCATTCAGTACATCATCGTTGCCGGCTAATGCACCAATAACCGAACCGCGAACAACGATTCCTACAAGCTTTCCAGACTCATCGACAACTGATAGTGGTGCTTTATCGTCGGCCATTGGCTCAAAGGCGTCTGCAAGCAGCGTATCCGTTTGAACCGTTGGTATATCGGAAGTTAGGATCTCTTCAAGTCCTTTCTCCTTTTAGCTGCCTCCGCTGCCTGGTCCGCGGTTACATATCCGAGCAATTTTTCTTTTTATCCACGACATAATGGTGGAAAGGCCACTGTCTTTCATTAGCCTTAAAGCTACATTGGCACCTCTATCAACGGATACGCTTTCTGCCCGTTTCATAACATGGCCGGCAGTAAGTACTTTCGACAGATCAACGTCTTCAACAAAACGTTCAACGTAATCGTTAGCCGGATCCATCAAAATCTCCTCCGCCGTACCAACTTGTACAATACTGCCATCTTTCATCAAAGCAATTCTGTCACCGATGCGAAGCGCTTCGTTCAAGTCGTGTGTAATGAAGATAATCGTTTTATGCACGGACTGCTGCAAATCCATCAGCTCATCCTGCATATCTTTGCGGATCAGTGGATCGAGCGCACTGAATGCCTCGTCCATCAGTAGAATCTCAGGGTCATTGGCAAGTGCTCTTGCCAAGCCGACACGCTGCTGCATACCGCCGGAAAGTTCACTTGGATACTTGTCCGTATAACCGCCGAGACCAACCAGTTCAAGCGCTTCTGTTGCTTTTTTGGCACGTTCATCTTTGTCGATCCCCTGGATTTCCAGGCCGTACTCCGCATTTTTTGAATGGTTTTATGCGGAAGGAGTGCAAAATTTTGAAAAACCATGCTCATTTTCTTTCTGCGCATGTCCCGCAGTTGTTCTTTATTCATTTCTGTAATGTTTTCATCACCAAGCCATACATCACCTGAAGTGGGTTCAATCAGCCGGTTCAGCATGCGGACAAGTGTCGATTTACCGCTTCCTGACAAGCCCATGATGACAAAGACTTCTCCGTCCTGAACCTCAAACGATGCCTGATTGACACCTACCGTCATCCCTGTTAAATCCAGGATTTCATCTTTTGATTTATTTTCTTCCAGGTATTTCACGGCTTGCTTCGGACGTCTGCCGAAAATCTTCGTCAGTCTGTCTACCTTAATTGTACTCATGTTTTCACCTCGCTTAATTTCAGAATCCCGGTTTTTACGTCCGTTTTTCTTCTTAATCCTATCCTGGTAACTGCAAGCAATGCCGGAGCTGCCAGAAAATTAGATTGATAGTTTTGCCTATGTTCGCGGAGTCATCTACCACACCGCTTTTCCCCCTTCTTTTAATTGATGTATTCGCTGACGAGGATAATAGTCTTGGTCCTTTTCTATCAGTTTAAATGAATAAAACGAAACCAAACTTATTCCATTTGGCTTTCATTCATATTTTGGACTGCCCTCGCTTCGTCATCCACTCTTAATACTATATTCGAAAGGTCTGTATAATTCAAATGTTAAATACCGTTGATTTTGTATGTTTTTTTTGTACAGTTTATTCTGTACGTAATTGTACAAGTTTGTTCTTTTGATTTCTCCATTTTGCGCCAATTTACTTGCCAACCCACTATTTTTATTACTGTTGTTTTGGTGTAACCTTTATGTACCAGGACTTATAGGGGGATTTTATGTGCGGGTCTACTACTGAAAAGTTTACAAATAAAATAATTATTGAATTTGCCAAAACAATTGAATTGTTCGGCTTGACCCCAGCCGAGGCCAGGCTTTTTGTTTATCTGTACCTTCAGGAAGAGCCGCAGACACTTGATGAAATGGGCGAGGCACTGGGAAAAAGTAAGACATCGATGAGTACAAGCATTCGCAGCTTGTCTGATTCCAATCTTGTCACCCGTGTCTGGAAAAAAGGCGTACGCAAAGACTTATATGAAGCAAATACACAATTATTCAAAACGTTCATGAACAATTATGTGAATAAGTGGCTGGATGCATCCAGCCATCAGAAGGACTCACTGGAGAACATACGGGAGGAGCTTGAAGACCGTGCTGTGAATAACCCAGGAATTGCTGATAATCTAAACGAAATTATTGATTTCCACAAACGGATTGAGTCATCATTTCGCCACCTGAACGATGAATGACTTTCCATCTCACCTGGCAACTAACTGATTGGATATCTCATCTTCCATTTTCCTTTAAAATCTGCATAAACACGTCCATTAAAGAAGGATAGTATCCTTCTTTTTTTAGTGCAGCAATCACCGCATCCGGATGCAGTTTCACATTTAGCATGCCTGCAAAATGAACCAAGAGAGATGTGAAATCCAGTAGTCCCTCCTCTTTTTGCATCGTATACTGCTGGTACAAGCCTTCCAAATGCTCGAATAATTCGTCGTATTCCTGTTTGCTGATATTATTTTCAATAATCATTCTGACGAGTGGATACTGCTCCATGTCCATGGTTTTCGTCAGCAATTGAATATGAAAGGTTTTCGTTGAATAATCTTTTTCATTTTCCACTTGAACCAGCCTCCAGCACCATATTCTCAAAACATTTCAAACTATTGATACGGCGGTATTTCAAGCCGCGTTAAAAATGGGCATATTTTTTTCCTGAAAACCTATTGCTTTTTGTATCTTTCCGTACTATTATCTTAGAGGAAAATCGGATTTATAAAAACGGGGAGGGGATCAAAAATGAATTGCCTTAAAATCATTAATTTGCATAAACAGTATGGACTGAACCGATTATATCTGCAATCATTTTTGACTGGCCTCTTATCCTTTGTATTTCTATATGTGCCCATCTCCATCAGGCACGGCATGCCCGATTTAGATGAGTTCGGCATTTTCCCGCTACTAATAGCGATTCTTTTCATGCCGTTCATACACGTGTTCATGCACATGCTGCCGCTGATCATGATGAATAAACAAGCGCGACTGATTTATAAGCAGAATACCATTTTCTTTTCCAATATCAATTATTATACAAAAAATATGTTTCCAAAAAGCCTCACTGCTGGCTGCGGTTGCACCGACACTTCTTATCACCATACCCGGTGTAATGGCGGCATACTTTTTCAGTGGCTATTATGTTTACTTCCTGATTTTCACATCGATTCATATCGGGATGACCTTTACTGACTTCCTGTATATCCTATATATTTCGAAGGCGCCAAAAGAAGCCTATATTGAAAACAGCAACAACGAGATTGCCATCCTTGTCAAATCATCATAAAGTGAAAATCCGGGCATAGCCTCGCTTATGAGGAATCAGGTGCCTGGTTTTTTTATATCTTGAATGCAATTTACTCTGTTCATGTCATTCAACTTTTGATACAGTATAAACGATGGGTGATTTCGTAAGGGGGTTTTTGCATGACAATGATTTTTCCATTTTACGCAGTTTTTGTATTGCTCATTTTTAATTCATTGACACATCAATTCTGCATGAAAATGGAGATGAAAGAAAAAAGCAATCCACCATGTTCCGTGTCATAAATATTATGGTTTTAATATTATTGGTATCCTCTTATATGAAAGTATTGAATGCGATGACATAACGTCACTATTTCGTATAGAAGATAAAATATGGTATAGTTATTAAATAATCTAATGATGTTAAAATCAAACAGGAGTGGGAAAATATGAAAAAAGCAGCCATTGCCGTAACACTGACAGCAAGCATCTTTACACTCACAGCTTGCAATTCAGGTGAAGGAGATTCTGAAGTAGTCGCAGAAACAAATGCAGGCAACATTACGAAAGATGATTTTTACCAGGAATTGAAGGACCGTTACGGGGAATCTGTCCTCCGGGAATTGGTCACGGTGGAAGTATTGAACGATAAGTACGACGTAAGCGACAAACAGATTGATAAAGAAGTGCAGAATGTGAAAGACCAGCTGGGTGATCAGTTCCAATCCGTTCTTCAGCGGCAAGGGTTTAAAGATGAACAGGCATTCCGCAAAATGCTCAAACTCAGCCTCCTGCAGGAAGAAGCTGTAGCAGAGGACATGGATATTTCCAAAAAGAGCTGAAAGAAAAATATGAACGGATGAAAACCGAAGTTAAGGCCAAACACATTCTAGTCGATAAAAAAGAAAAAGCTAAGTAAGTAAAGAAAAAGCTGGATAACGGCGGAGACTTTGCTGAACTGGCCAAAGAGTATTCAACAGATAAAGCATCCGCTGAAAAAGGCGGCGACCTCGGATACTTCTCTACCGGAAAAATGGTCCCGGCGTTTGAAGACAAAGCCTACAGCATGGACAAAGGGGATGTCAGTGACCCGGTCAAGACCGAACACGGCTATCACATTATTAAAGTGACGGACAAGCGTGAGAAAGAAGAGGATATTGGTTCATTCAAGGACAATAAAAACAACATTCGACGCCAAATCATCAACCAGAAGATGGATGTTCAAAAGGCACAGAAAAAAGTTCAAGGACTATTGAATGATGCTGACATTGATGTAAAAGCGGAAGGTCTGAAAGATATATTTGCTCAGAAAGCATCCGCAGAGAAAAAGAAAAACTAACGTGAAACATTAGAAAACTAAGGCTTATCGCCAAGCTCTGATGGCAAAAGCCTTAGTTGCACTTATGCAGTAAGAAAGTATTTAGGGTCAACACCAAAATCTATGGTTGAAATGAGTGAATATGGTAGTAAAACTAGCTAGCGGAGGAAAAACATGGAGACTCCTGTGGGAATGCGCAGTGTGAAGACCCCGCAGAAAAAGCGATCTTCTTTTTCGAGGAGGCTGAGGACAAGCCCACGGAAAGCGTAGTGTTTTTCCGAAGCGACTGCTAACGTCAAAATGACATCTAATTTGTCAACCATAGATTTTGGTGAATAGCCAGTATTTATACTTTCTTAACTGCAAAAAGACGAATCCATGATTTAAATGGGTTCGTCTTTTTTATTTCGGATATTCTATTCTCTTAATGAGATGGCTGCCGCTGTTTTTGCTCCTGGCGCTGTTCCCGCTCCTGTCTAATCCGGTCAATGTACACTTTGCCTTCCTGTTCGATATAGTGCTTTTCCAGTTTTTGTTCGGCCCGCATCGCCCTGAAAGCCATATATCCGCTCAAAAAGATGAAAAGGATCATCATGAAAACCCACCAAGCAGTCCAAGAATCATACTTACGCCCCCTTGTCCATAAATCTATTAAAGGTTGTTCAAAAAGTCCGGTAAAAATGACACATCGAATTTCTTCGTTGGCTTGCTTTTCCGTTGCTCATGTATTACATTGCATACACTCCGCTACTCAAAGCTGCGCCGCCTCGAAATTCTCGGTCCTTTTTTATCCTCCTTTTTGAACGTGCACTATTAGACATATATGAACAAGCAGGCGGAATAATTCCAATTATTTTTCTAGCTTTCTTCAAACGATGGTTTGTAAAATGACCGGTTATCCAGTGCGAATAATCGATCCGTAAATTCACCCGGATTAACCTTCGCGAGCGCACGGTTCAGCATATGCATCCGTGCATCAGCCAGATCAATCAAATGGAGCAGTTCTGCCTCCCGTATCAGCGGCGGTTTAGGACTTCCCCATTCTGCCTTGCCGTGATGGGATAGGATTAAATGCTGCAGAATCAATACTTCTTCCCCATCAATTTGCAGCTCTTTTGCCATATTTCCAATTTCTTCTACCATCAGTGGAATATGTCCAATCAGTTTTCCCTCCAATGTATAGGAGGTGGTAACGACACCGGATAATTCCTTCACCTTTCCAAGGTCATGCAAAATACGCCCGCATACAACAAGTCCTTGTTGGTTTCCGGATACAGCGTATGCATACTCCGCGCCAAATCCAGCATGCTGACAATATGATGGGCCAATCCTGACACATACTCATGGTGATTTTTTGATGCGGCAGGGTATGTCAGCAGTTTTTCCTGATGTTTTTTAACTAGCGCCCGAACAATCCGCTGCAATGACGGGTTTTCCATTTCAAAAATGGCTTCCGTCAATTTATCTATCAGGACTTCCTTTTCCACCGGGGCTTTCGCGACAAAATCAGACAAACGGACGCCATCAGCCTCACTGGATAGCCTGATGGAGAAGATTTTCAACTGTGGTTTTCCACGGAACTGATTGACCTCTCCGGAAAGCCTGACAATCTGTTCTGCAACAAACACCTCTTCATCCTCTTTTGTGATATCCCATAGTTTCGCTTCGATTTCACCGGTCGCATCCCTAAGGATTAATGTCAGAAATGGCTTCCCATTGCTGGCAACCCCTCTGGAAGAAGATTTAACCAAAATAAAATCATCAAATGCATCCCCAATACTGTAATGACCTATCCCCTTTTTCAATGTACTTCCCTCCCCCTTGAACTACCTCTTAAATAAAAAGGATTGACCCGAAAAATCAATCCGCAGAATCACTATTCTCGTCTTCATCATGTCTTGGCAAGTATTCAAATATCTTGCCCGAATCGACAAGCTGGATAAAATCCATCAGCCACTTATAATAGTTCTTTGCATATTCCAGTCTGTCGATATCACGTTCAATCCTGTCGCAGAGCTCCTGATTATCTGTTTTCCGTGTGAGCTTCCGCAGTTCCCGTATTGTCTCATCAGCCTCTTCAATATTTGTCTCTGTATGATGGCGCCAGCGATTGGCAAACATGACGTGAATGACTTATACCAGTCTTCTTCTGACTGATACAGGTCTTTGCGGATACCTCTTCGGAAAGTTGATTCGACCATTTTCATATCCGATAGGGTGCGGACACCGGTCGACATACTTGTTTTACTCATTTCAAGGGCATTGCGCATATCATCCAGTGTCATTGGTTCATCCGAAAAATACAGAACCCCGTATAACCGTCCCACAGAGGAAGTAATACCGTATAAGTTCATATTTTTGGCAATCACCTGGATGAATTTTTCAATTGTCTCTTCGTGCTTTATCGCTTCAATGGAAGTATTTTCGTCATTTTGCACTGGAATTCCCTCCATATGCTTTCTTTCATTTTTATGATCTATGACAGCTTTCCGTTTAGTTTCACTTTATCTGAAATTAGTTTATCATTTATGACAATGGAATGCGAATAGAACTTTTTGAATCAGCCCGGCTCACATTCGCCGCAGCGTCCATCACATCCGGCTTGCACGTGAACAGCATCACCTGCTGCTGTTCGGAAACCCCTGCAAGCAATTCGGCAATCCGCTTCGTCCGGACAGGATCAAAATGGACAAATGCGTCATCAATAATGAATGGTAGCCGATGCTTTTCACTCATCACTTCACTTATACCCAATCTTAGGGAAACGTATAACTGATCAATTGTTCCTTGCGACAATTCGTTCACATCATACCTGATGCCATTACGGGCTTCAACTTGAAAAGACTGCGTTCCTTCCGGCGGATAAATTTTACCGTATGCCTTTTCCGTTAGCAAGTGAAAATAATGTGTCGTTTTTTCGATGGCCTGTTCCAAATAGTTGCGGCGATAGTTACGTTTGGTTTCAGCGAGGATTTCTTTGGCTGATTTTAAAAACTGCCCATTCTTCCGCCAGTCGCTCAAGCTTCTCCTGTTCCGTTGTAAAACGGTGCAGCGTCTCAGAGTACGATTCCGATGATTCCAGTCCGGATAAAGCTGCATGTATGTCAGCGCGCTCTTGCCGTTTTTGTTCCAGCTCCTGCTCAATCCTGCTGGTACGGTCTGACTCTTTTTCATAGTTCGCTTCAAGTGTATGTTCTTCCGGAAGCTCCATAGCAGGTAGCCTTTCATAGTCATCTCCTGGCAATATTCTTGCCAGCTGATTGTCCAATTCAGACATCTTGGCGGCATGATTCTGTTTTTCTTCCAGCTGCTTGCCCTTTGCCAGGAATGCTTCTTCCGTCTCAGTACCGGCCATATCCATAAGATGTGCAATTTCTTCATCATAAACCTGCATTTTTGCTGTACTTCCCGCTGCTTGGCTTCCGTATCGGCAATCCATTCATCATACTGGTCTATCCTGGACAGGCCGTTCCAGTATTCCTGCTGCACGTTCTCCATTTCCTTTACTTTATCCGTGGTCGATTTACCGGCTATATCCCATTTCAATTCATGGAAAAATGATCAATCCGTTCATCAAAGTGCCGGCTTTTCTGCAGCTGCTGCTCGTATGCCTGTTCCTGCCGTTGTTTATCACGGTGCAATTCAAGCACATGTTTAAGAGGATGGAAAAGTGCCGGCCAGTGAGCAGAATCCATTTGTTCCAAAAATGGGTACTGCTTCCACTGCTCTTTAATTTGCCTTTGCACTCGGTTCTCCCGCTGTTCCAGCCCAGACTTCTTCTCCTCCCATTTCAAAAAGGTCATCTCATTTGACCGCAATTTTTCCTGGACGATTGACAGTTCCTGTTTCATCTCATCATTCGCAGCTAGAGTCTTTTCGGCTTCTTGTTTTTCGTTTTCCGTTATTTCACCAGATGCAGGTTTTTTAGATACAAGCATCCGCTCCATTTCCCGGTGGGATCGTTTCCCTGCTGTCCATTGCCCGATGGAGGCAGCCAAAATGACGCCGGAGATGCCCAATAAAGTCATTCTGTCTGTAATGAATGCAAGTACACTAAGGATAACAGCCGCAGCAATTCCACCGGTAAGCCAGGCTGCGGCTTGCTTTTCTTTCTGTTTTTTCAGCTGATCCCAATTCCACGTCTGTTCATCCTGATCGTGAAGCATCTGTTTCTGCCGATGGTACTGATGGACCGTTTCCTGCAACTCCTTTTCCCGTTCGGTATCTGCCAGAGATGCCTGCTGTTTATCCTTTTGTACATGTAGGTACTCCTCTTCTTTCAGCAGCTGCCGGTGTTCTTCCTCCAGCTGTTCTTTCGTTACCATGACCTGATCCATATCACTTTTCAGCTGATTCCACGTCTTTTCCGCGGAAAAAGGCAGCTGCAGCCACTGCAGATCTTCAGCAGTTATACCGACATTCAACTGTTCCATTTCCGCATGAATTTGCCACTCCAGCTTCTGAATGGTTTCTCCGTACCCGTTCAAGCTTTTATGCACGTCAAGCCATTGTTGCTTTTGCTCCAAAATTGATTCAAGCTGTTCATAGACAGCATCATCAAAAAGCTATTCCAGATGGCATTCCGTTTGGACGTATATTCGTTAAGGTTATGGCGCAACACGGATAGTTCACTTCTAAGGGGAAGCAGCTTTTCGTTCAGTTGTTCGAGGCGTTTCATGCCTTGTTCAGGGAACGAAAACGGGTCAGGATACGTTTGCAGCTGCTGAAGCACGTGCTGATATTCTTTCAGGATGGGCAGCGCCTGGCGTTTTTTCTCGAGCCGAAATATGGCATCCTTTGACTTAGTCAGTTCATCCTGCAATTGCCCTAGTTCATCGTTCAGTTGTTGAAGCACTTCCTTTTGTTCCGGTAATCCCCTTCCGTTTCCCGGTATTGCTGTAATGATTGGAACAGCGTATCTACTGATGCAAGCTGCTGGTTGATTTCCGGTTTCTTGCCAAACGGCTTGAACCGTTCCCCCAATTGAGCATCCAACCGTTTTTCCAGCGCGTGAATGCTATTGGAACCAGTCATGCCAATTCCCAGCAGCACCTCGCCCAGCTCTTCCTCGCGCATACTGCGGATGTCGAGCAGATCAACAGCCGAAAAGGAAAAAATAGATTGATACGTTTCTTTCGTCATTCCTTTTAACCGGTCCTGCAGCCATGTTTCGTCATGTTCCTGCCCATCCGGTGTATAGCAGACCGCCTTTCCATTCTGCACATCATGCAGGCGTTCAATAACAAACTCACCGGCCTCCGGATCATCAACCGTCAGCCTTCCACCCATTTTCCCGCTCATTTTCGGCTTGTATCCCGCCCGTTTTTGGGGGCATTCCAAACAGCATAAATAATAGAAACTGCTGAATAGTTGTCTTGCCTGATTCATTGTCTCCATATACACAGATAAACGGTTCATCGGTGAAGTCAATCGTGTGGTCGACCCACTTCCCAAAGCCAAAAATATCCGCTTTTTTATATGCACATTAATCACCCCCATGATGCAGCAGCTCAT
Organism: Lentibacillus juripiscarius JCM 12147; assembly: GCA_001311805.1. The sequence goes on from BBCA01000060.1 coordinate 12,432, forward strand.
CGATCAGCAGCTGCTTTGCTCTCTCTTTTACTCGCGATTCCTGCTCCGGCGTCATTGCCTGCACATATTTTTTTGCCTGCCGGTGCCGGTAAAGCTCATCCAGATAAGGCTGGATGGAAGTCTCATCCGCATGCCGAAGCAATTCTCCGGCAAAATGACTGCCTTCTTTCAGCATTCGGAAGGGATCCTGCTTCGGCCGGGAAAACTCGAATCGGTAAATATACGTCCAGTCATTCCGATGCATCAGCGTTTCATTCACAAGCTGCACGATTTCCTCAACCGCCTGTTCCCACTCCCGTAAATGATCCGGAATGCCGGTTAATAACAGGTGAACCAATTCTGGGCCGGTCTGCTCCTTCGTGTCTTCAACTTTCTGCAAAATCACCCGCTCGAGCTCATGGGCTTCCTCACAACCGGAAATATCCACAGACAGTTTCCTGAACAGAATCGACTGCAGGGGCAGAAATGTCAGCTCCGTGCCTTTTTCTGACAACGCCACATGGTAACAGCCTTTTGGTCCCGCTTCCTTGCTGCTTCTGCCCTGTATGTTCCCGGGATAAACAACCGGCGGATCCTCTTTCAGTATTTCGCGCTGGTGGATGTGCCCAAGTGCCCAATAGTCAAAATCCTTCCCGGTTAAATCCGTTATGTGAAACGGTGCGTACACGTCATGCTCGGTATTGCTATAGACACTTCCGTGAAGCATGGCAATATGATAAGGAATAGAGTCAGATACCGGATCATACTCCTGTGCTTTTTCTGCTGTGACCGAACGCTTTTCATAGCTAAAACCGTAAATAGCAGCCAGCGTTTCCTTATTTTTCGCATACGTGACATGGGCAACCGTCTCACTGGAGAACACAAACACATTATCCGGGTATGTAATCGGATGATTGTTTCCGGATAAAAATCATGGTTTCCGTGTGACATGTATACCTTTATGTGGTGGCGGTTCAGTTTTTCGAACGCATTCCGGAGCCGGACCTGTGCTTTCAGGCTCTGTTTTTCATTATCAAATAAGTCCCCGGCCATTAGCACAAAATCCACCTGCCGATCAATAGCGGCCGTTACTAGCCTGTCCAATGCTTCGAATGTACTGTTTTTCACCTTATGGAAAATAGATTCCGGCATGTGTGACAGCCCTTTAAATGGACTGTCCAGATGCAAATCCGCGGCATGGATGAATGATAGTTCTCCCATAGATCTCCCTGCTTCCTGTCGAACGTCTTCTTTCCTTCATTTTACCAAACCTCAGAAACGAATGCACGTTCGAATTGTGGATAAAAGAGATATTGAAAAGGGCCGGCATCACAGCCGACCCACTTGGTTAATCTTTTTTGGACAGTTCGATTGCTTTTTTGAAATCCTTCAGGGAAGCAGAGCGGCCATACATTAATACGCCACCTTTGTAAACGCGGGCACCTATCACTGCAAATAAAGCAATGGTTACGGCCAGGATACCGATGGACAGTGCAACTTCCCAGACCGGCGTATCCAGCATGCCAACGCGTAAAAACATGAGCATCGGTGAAAAGAATGGAATATAGGAAGCTACCGTAACGAGCGTTGATTCCGGCATATTCAGTCCGAACATGGCAATAAAAATGCAATCATAACCAGGAAGGTCATCGGCAAAATCATCTGCTGCACATCTTCCAGTCTGCTGACAAGCGAGCCCAGCATGCGGCTAGTGTCGCATACAATAAGTAGCCTAATACGAAAAACACGACTGCATAAATGAAAACAGAAGCAGATGTTTCCTGAATGCCAAAGGATTGAAAAATGCCGCCTGTTAGCTCATCCTGCTTAGCGGTAATCATGAAATAGCCAAACCCTACAATGAGTACAATTTGCGTCAGTCCCAATAATGCGATACCGATTATTTTAGCAAACATATGCGTGACCGGTGATGCACTGGATATTAATATCTCCATCACACGAGACGACTTTTCAGTTGCGACATCAGTTGCAATCATATTTCCATAAATGATAACCGATATATACAGCAAAATAACATGACATATACAATGCCTCTTGCCTGATTTAATTCTTCAGAAGTCTTGGCATCTTCATCCAATGCAACCTTATCAAATGTGACAGGTTTATATATTTCCGTGATGGTTGCCTGATCAATACCTGCCTGCTCTGTTGCGGCTGCTACTTTCAGCTGCTGCAATTGCTGTTCAATAACCGTTTGCTGTCCAGCCTCGGCAATGTTATTAGCATAGTAAACTGCTTCCGGCAACTGCTTACTATTTAGCGACAATGTAACAAGTGCGGTATAATCCTCATCCTGCACTGCCTCTTTCCCATCTTCTTTTGTCCCTTCAAATGCGACCAGATCTAGTTCATCACTTGTACCTTCACGCTTTTTTCCAGCGGGGTGAATAATTGGCCTGTTTCATCCAAAACAGCAATTTCGTCCGCCTCATCACTGGTAAATGTTTCAGTTATCGTTTGAATATTTACGATACCATAGATAAATAGCAGCGAAATAAGTGTACTGATTAAAAATGACTTTGTTTTAAAGCGCGTCATATATGTATGCGCCATAATTGTCCAGAACTTATTCATACGAAGCACCCGCCTTCTCGATAAAGATATCATTCAGTGAAGGTTCTTCCAGCTCAAATTTGCGAACGAATCCTTTTCCATTAAGTTCTGTGAAAATTTCTTTGGCAACCGTTTCACTTTCAATTTGGAGCTCACAGCCCTCGGCTACAGTTTTATACCGCAGAACCCCGGCATAACCTTTCAAAAATTCTACCGAAAATCGGCATGAACAATTAAATTCTTTTTCCCGAATGATCGTTTGATTTCCTTTAGTTCTCCATGCACTACCGGCTTCCCCTTGTGTAAGATACAGAGATGTTCACATAATTCTTCTACATGATCCATTCGATGGGAAGAAAACACGATGGATGTTCCTTGGTTTTTTAAGTCGATAACGGCCTCTTTCAGCAATTCCACGTTTATCGGATCAAGTCCGGAAAACGGCTCATCCAGTATAAGCAGTTTTGGTTTATGTATAACTGCAGAAATAAATTGAATTTTTTGCTGGTTCCCTTTCGACAACTCTTCCACTCTTTTGCCATATATTCGGGTACTTTAAAACGTTCGAGCCAGCTTTCTAACTCGGTTACGGCCTCCCTCTTGTCCATCCCCCTCAATTTTGCAAGGTAAACCAGTTGTTCCCGGACCTTCTGTTTCGGATACAACCCTCGCTCTTCCGGCAAATACCCAATCAAATGGCTTTTTTATAACTGATTGGATCATCATTCCATGTAATAGCTCCCCCTGTAATGTCCAGTAATCCGAGAATCATCCGGAATGTCGTTGTTTTACCCGCACCGTTTCCACCTAAAACCCGAACATCTCTTTTTCAGGGATTTCGATGGAAAGATGATCGACTGCAGTGGTATTTCCAAAACGTTTCGTAACATCTTGCAGCTTAAGTGTCATTTCACTTCTCTCCTTTCCATTTTTATGGTACGTTTTAATTGTATAATAGTTTCATTATTTTGTAACCTTCAGGAGGAAAATTCTGTATGAAAACGTATGCGCTAACTGTTTTTGACAAAACCGGGGAAAAAACTGCTTGATGAATCGTTTGAAGCGTCCAGTAATGATGAAGCCAAAGAAATCGGCCAGGAAAGGCTTGCCGAAAAAGGGTACAGCGAATACACTCACCGCTGTGTCTCTCCAGAGGCGAAACTCGTCCTATTTCATCGGTAATAGGTTTACTACTACAATCGAAACCTATAGCAAAAGGTGGCATTTATTTCTTTAACTGTTTTCTAAAAGATTGTTGTTATTTGCATCATTTAAGGATGAAGCCCTACTTAACAATTTCTATAAACTGCGAAATAGATTGAGATGAAGGTTGGACTACCGTTCCGGAAATACACTTCGCTTTCACCACTTCGGGTACAAGCGCGAGATCTGCCCCGACGAACAGGATGTTCTAGGTCGGCGTTGTCACAGTACGTGACGAATTTAGCCGACGTCCTTTTCGCAGTGTCTTCTTTCCCGCGGCACGGCTTCAGCCTCCTCGCGGGAAAGCGCCGCTGAAAAGCCCGAGAGAGTGCTTCTCAAGGCCAAAAGCCACCCAAAAGCGGGCCAAAAAGTCCGAGAGAAGGCTTCTCAAGGTCAAAAGCCACCCAAAAGCAGGACGAAAAGTCCGAGAGAAGGCTTCTCAAGACCAAAATCCACCCAAAAGCGGCCCGAAATGTCCGTGAGAAGGCTTCTCGAGG
>BBCA01000061.1 GCA_001311805.1 Lentibacillus juripiscarius JCM 12147
TTCCATTATGATAGAATGATACTGGAAGTCTATTCATCCAATGCTGTGGAGATGATTTACTTTCGGTGTACTGTCAGCCCCTTGAAAGCCGGGGGTGTCCAGCCGTTTTTTGTAACGTCAGTATAAATTATGGATGACCTTATAAGAAAAACTTCGGCATTTACTAAAAAACGAGGCAAATGTCGAGTTTTCCTATGACGGAGATAAAAATGGCTGCTGCCTTACAGAAGGGAGAACATAAAATGGGGAAAGATCTGATGAATGCAGTCGAGCAGGTGGTTGGTGCTGCCAATGATGCGATGTGGGGCACCATTTTAATTGCTGTGCTAATTGGACTTGGTTTATGGTTCACGATACGCACTGACTTTGTCCAGTTCCGTAATTTTAAAGAAATGATACGCCTCATATTTGATAAACGGATGGTCAGTGCAGAAGGAAAAAAGGAACATCGTCGTTCCAGGCGTTTGCCATCAGTGCGGCGTCGCGGGTCGGAACGGGGAACCTGGCCGGTGTCGCTTCAGCCGTGGCTGTCGGCGGCCCCGGGGCAATTTTTGGATGTGGCTGATTGCGATGCTCGGTTCGGCCACAGCATTTGTGGAAAGTACGCTGGCCCAAGTGTATAAAACACCGGATAAGGACCAATACAGAGGCGGGCCGGCTTATTACATGGAAAAAGGTCTGAATCAGCGCTGGCTCGGTATTGTGTTCGCCATTACCATTACATTCACGTACGGGCTTGTGTTCAACTCCGTGCAGTCAAACACAATTAGCCTTGCGTTCAGCGGCGAATTTGATGTCAGCCGGAATATCATGGCGCTTGTGTTAGTTGTCTTGACCGCCATCGTTATTTTTGGCGGACTGAAAAGTATTGCAACCGTTACGCAGTATATTGTACCAATTATGTCTGTGATGTATATTATTCTAGCGGTTTATATACTCGTTATGAATATTGCTGAAGTTCCAAGTATGATTGGGCTTATTTTCAGCAATGCATTCGGGATCCGTGAAGTAGCAGGCGGCGGATTTGGTGCTGCCATTATGATGGGAATCAAGCGTGGGCTGTTCTCGAACGAGGCTGGTATGGGAAGTGCGCCGAACGCAGCGGCGACTGCTGAAGTGACGCACCCGGCCAAACAGGGATTCATCCAGGCGCTCGGTGTCTTCTTTGATACGATTCTAATGTGCAGTGCGACCGGCTTTATCCTGGTTTCGGCAGGCGGCTATGCGGATAGTGACCTGGACGGAATCCAGCTGACTCAGCAAGCATTCGAATTCCATATTGGAACCGGTGCAGCCATTTTCATTGCAATCGCCATTTTCTTTTTCGCCTACAGTTCCATCCTTGGTAACTACTACTATGGTGAAAACAACATGGACTTTATCAAAAATTCCAAACTGGGCAGGTTCCTTTATCGGATTGCCGTGCTATTGATGGTTGTCTTCGGTGCGGTGGCAACCTTCGACCTCGTCTGGCAGCTTGCCGATTTGACAATGGGCATCATGGCACTGATTAACTTGTACGCCATCACCAGATTATTTGGTGTAGCCCGCCGTGTGTTACGTGATTATCGCGATCAGCGGAAGGCCGGAAAAGATCCGGTATTCTATCGGGACACGCTGGATGATACGACCGGTGTGGATTACTGGGGACGCGAACAGGTGGCAAACAAAGGTGAATAAATTGGGATATACTGTCTGCTCTCTTCGTGGGGCAGGCAGTTTTTTTGTGGGCGGGAGGCGCTAGTGAGGCGTTGGCGACTGTCGTTGCGATTTCAGCCTGGAGAAGTACGGGGCTAGGAACGTAATTCTCTGTTTTCGCTGAAGTTGTCACAGAATCCGCTGAAGTTCACAGTGTTTTCGCTAAAGTTATCATAAAATCTGCTGAAGTTCACAATTTGCTGGAGTTGTCACAATTATGGGTTAAAGTCCCAAAAGGCACCCCATCCACTCCTGCGCCGCCGGAACTCGTAAGCAAGGTTGTGCCGGGACCGAGTTTTCCGCTGACATAAAAACCTCACAGAACGAATACGGATTGGGTGGCGATAGAATGATAGCGGAGAGGGGGAGCTAAATATTGTGTTTTTTAAAAATTACTACTATTATTAGCCATAGGTATCAAACTTTCAGGGGGGGGGTATATGGCATTACAAGTAGGCGATATCATAACATTTGAAAGGACGTTTACGTTAAAGGATGTTGAATTATTTACAAAGATCTCAGGTGACGAGGGGGAGCACCATTTAACACCAGACGAACAGGGGAGACTTGTCGTTCAGGGTTTGCTGACGGCTACATTACCAACAAAATAGGCGGGGACAATAACGTACTGGCGCGTACGATGAATTTTGAGTTTTTGCGGCCAGTGTTTACGGGGGATACGATAGTATGTGAAGCTAAAATTGAGGAATACGAAAGACAAGAAAAAATAGAACAGCAATCACTGCCTCCTTTTCCTGTATAAATCAGAAACAAAAAGAAGTGTTAACAGGGGAATTTTCAGGAGTTATACTTTAAACGGTTCGTGTTCGTTTACAAAAGGACTCAGCGATAAACTGAGCCTTTTAAAAGCTAATATTGTTATGACCTATGCAAATTCATTTGTTATTCAATCTATTATGCTTTACGTTCCGCTATCTCCTGCGGTGTGATCCAGTCATCGGCCCATTTTTGGATTTCCTGAATGACCGGCTCCAGTGCATTTCCTTTTTCTGTTAAAGAATACTCGATGCGAACCGGAAATTCGGAATAGATGGTACGTTCGACAATGCCTTCTTTTTCCAGCAGTTTCAGTCGGTCAGAAAGCAAACGTCCACTGATTGGCAGGCCTGCTTCCATTTCCGAAAAGCGTTTTGCACCATTCAGCAATTCAAATAAGATGAGACCGACCCAGCGTTTGCTAATAATCTCCATTGCCTTTTCAAAACGCGGACATAATTCATTCATGCAGATCACCTCGCTCGGTTTGCCAAAACACTCTGATTACGAAAAGTAACTTGATTCCATCATAACACAGGATGCCCGACAGGTAAATTGCAGCTGAAGCGGCCGTTTGTATGTTGTATGATTTGGTGATTTTTTTAAAATATGAAATAATAATGATGCTAAATTAAATATGCTGATTTGGAGGGAATGAACATGGTATCAACAAAACAATGGAAAGTATGCTGATTTGGCCTTGCAAACGGGAGTCAACCTGCAGGAAAATCAGGCACTTATGATCAACGCACCGATTGAAGGGGCGGATTTCACCCGAATCGTTGCCAGAAAAGCATACGAAATGGGTGCGAAAGACGTACATATTAATTGGTCGGATGATGAGTTGACCCTTTTGAAATATGAAAACGCACCGGATGAAGTGATTGGCTCGTTTCCGGAGTGGAAGGTCAAGCTTAACGAATCCTACGCAGAAGATGGGGCGGCCGTTCTGTCAATCCGGTCCACGAACCCGGACCTGTTGAAGGACATCGATTCATCGAGGGTAGCGATGGCGAATAAAGCCGCGGCACAAGCGATGAAAAATTTCCGGCAATATACGATGAACGACCGGATCACCTGGTCTATTATTTCCATACCGACCGGTGACTGGGCACAGAAAATTTTCCCTGACAAGTCTAGAGGAGATGCAGTCGAAAGCTTATGGGACGCAATCGTCAAAATTGTCCGTGTCGACAAGGATGATCCAGTTGCCGCATGGGAAGAGCACAATAAAACATTGGAAACAGCACGCGAAATTCTGAACCGCAAAAATACAAAAAACTCCAATTCAAGGCACCTGGTACAGATTTGGACTTGGAATTGCCTGAAGGACACCTCTGGAAAGGCGGCTCCGCTGTGTCTGAGCAAGGCGTTCGCTTTAATCCGAACATGCCAACGGAAGAGGTCTTTTCCATGCCGCACAAATATGGTGTTAATGGTACCGTATCAAGCACGAAACCGCTGAATTACGGCGGCAGCGTGATCGACAACTTCACCCTGACATTTGAAGACGGCAAAGTGGTTGATTTTAAAGCAGAACAAGGAGAAGATACATTAAAACACCTGCTCGATACGGATGAAGGTGCACGCCGGCTTGGAGAAGTGGCGCTTGTCCCGCATGAATCACCAGTATCTCAGTCAGGACTCATTTTCTACAACACCCTATATGACGAAAATGCATCCTGCCACATCGCTCTGGGCAAAGCATATCCGACCAACGTGGAAGGCGGCTCCAGTATGGATGCCGACACACTCGACAAACACGGCGTCAATGACAGCCTCACGCACGTCGACTTCATGATCGGGTCAGAAAAGCTGGACATCGACGGCGTTCTGGAAGACGGCACAACAGAAGCCGTGTTCCGTAATGGGACATGGGCACTAAACGTAAAAGGAGACTAGTGGCTGGGACGTGGGGACAGGTTCATTGTCCCAGTTGCGCGATGATATCGAGCGAGTGATGAGACGAAACGAGCGAGAGCGCGCTCAAATCGAGCGGGAGCGCGGACGAAACGAGCGAGAGTGCAGTCAAATCGAGCGGGAGCAACGTCAAATCGAGCAGAACGGCTCCAAAAACTCGCGCGAAAATCAATAAAGTCGCGCGACCCCCGGCCGACCCGCAGCACGTCTCAACCTAAAAAAGGTGGCATGATTTTAGTCTAAAATCGTGCCACCTATTTCTATATTTTGCAGTTAGTTTATTAATTCTACCATCCGCTCTATTGTCCTGCCTCCATCAATCACATCAGTCCGTTCTTCACCAAAACTGCCTTAATGACCGTATAACTAAATTCATCCGGCAGTGATTCCTTTAATGGTTTTAGCTTCGTTTCCTCCAGCTGCTCCCGGGCTTCCAATATGACTTTTTCATCATCCGCATTAAAAAATATCTCCCAGGCAATTGGGTGTCCATCTTTAAATGCTTTAAACAGATGGCTTTCAACGGTTTGTGAGGAGATGCCGCGCAATACAGCGATGTCTTTTATCGGTTTTCCCGACTGGAACATGGAATAGCTAATTATGTGGCTCGGCCGGTCATCGGCTTGTTTTTCCTTTTCCTTTTCGTGACCGCACCCCCGCCTCCGCTTGTTATTTTGACAGGGCGGGGGCTGTTCGGATTACTGCTGCGCCATTCTTTAATAACGGCAAGAAACGGTTCGCCGTACTGATCAAATTTTTTTCTCGCCAACACCTTTAATGGCAAGCATATCTTCCTTTGTTTCCGGAAAATACCGGCTGAATTCTTTCAACGTTGCGTCTGAAAACAGCACATACGGAGGTACGCCTTCTTCGTCGGCAATTTTTCCGATGGTCGCGCAGGGCTGCGAATAAATCTTCCCGGTAGTCTGTCTCTTCAGCAGCAGGAATTGGTGTGGTGTACATCCAGACGGTTCGCTTTCCTTTCAGCACATCTACGGAATTCTGGTTCAGCTGCAGTGTTGGGTATTTGCCGTCTGCAGTTCCGAGAAGCTGTTCGGCAACGAGAAAATGGATCCGCTCTGTCAGGTCTTTTTCCGTGTAGGCGGATAGGATTCCATAGGTAGAAAGTGTATGCAGACGGAAACTGCGCAGCCGGCTGTCGTTTGATCCTTTCAATACTTTGGCCGTCATGGTGATACCGAATCGCTCGCCCATTCGTTTGACACACGAGAGAATCATTTGCGCTTCTTCGGTGATGTCGACGCGTTCCCGGCGGTGCTGGCAGTTGCTGCAGCGGCCGCATGGTTCATAGTTAGATGTGTCCCCAAAGTAATCCAATATATAAGACGTCAGGCAGCTGTGTGTATGGCAATAATTAATCATTGCCTGCAGCTTCCGGTATTCGCCTTGTTTGGCGTCATCGTCCATCAGTGATTGCTCAATCAAAAATTTCTGCAGTTGAACATCCTGTGGTGAAAACAGCAGAATGCAGTCACTATGCTCTCCGTCACGGCCAGCTCTGCCTGCTTCTTGATAATAGGCTTCCATCGTCATGGGCATGGCGTAATGAATGATAAACCGTACGTTCGATTTGTCAATTCCCATGCCAAACGCGTTTGTGGCGATCATGACGGTTTTTTCATCATGAATAAAAGCCGATTGCGCTGCTTTCCGGTCTTCCTCAGACAGTCCCGCATGATACTTGGCAGCAGGAATGCCCCATTTCACCAACTGCTCCTGAAGTGCATCGGCCTGTTTTCGCGTTGCCGTGTAAATAATGCCCGATTCATCCTGGTGCTCTTTCATAAAAGAACGTACGTAGGTTTGTTTATGTTTGCCTTTGACTACATGGAAAGACAGGTTCTTCCGCTCGAAACCTGTTTTCACGACATGGTCATCCTGAATTTGCAGCAACGTCTGAATATCGGCAATTACTTCTTCCGTGGCAGTGGCGGTTAGGGCGATAACGGCCGGAATATTCGGTATCTGTTTCAAGCTGGTGACGATCGACCGGTAGCTCGGCCGAAAATCATGCCCCCATTGGGAGATACAATGCGCTTCGTCAAACGCAGCCAGCGAAATCGGAATCCGCTTCATAACGGAAATAAATGCGGATGACTCAAATCGTTCCGGTGCCGCATAGACAAACTGGTATTCGCCGGCCTCAATCGCAGCAAGGCGCGCCTGTTGTTCGCCCGGTGTCAGTGTACTATTTATGTAGGTTGCCGGTATCCCTAGAGCCTGGAGGGCATCGACCTGGTCTTTCATAAGTGAAATCAGCGGCGAAATAATGATCGCGGTCCCATCGAGCGCCATGCCCGGAATCTGATAGCACAGTGATTTTCCCCCGCCGGTCGGCATGACAGCTAGTGTATTATTCTCTTGCATGATATGTTCAATCGTCTGCTGCTGTCCTGAGCGGAACGATTCGTATCCAAAGTATGTATTCAAAATTGCTTCGGCTTGTCCCATCATTATTTGATTCCCCTTTACCCTTACTTATAGTAACATATTTTTCCGGCCGGAACCATTAGAAAAAACCCGCCAGTTACCTCGTCACATAGTGCGTGCTTCGAACCGCGGATTAACTGCCAACCTTATAAAAAGGCTGTTCACCAAAATCTATGTTTGACAAATTAGATGTCATTTTGACGTAAGCAGTCGCTTCGGAAAAACACTACGCTTTCCGTGGGCTTGTCCTCAGCCTCCTCGAAAAAGAAGATCGCTTTTTCTGCGGGGTCTTCACACTGCGCATTCCCACAGGACAAGGAAGGCTTCGGCAGCGATGCATCGCACGAAGAAAATTGGTTTTTATTTTCGAGGAGTCTCCGTGTTTTTCCTCCGCTAGCTAGTTCTACCACCATATTCATTCATTCATTTCAACCATAGATTTTGGTGTTGACCTTATAAAAAAAGAGCTGCCTAAAGCAGCTCTTTATCCGGTATAGGATGGTGCCGGGTGCTTTTTATTAAATAGCCGACAAGCCCGCCGATAAGAGCCGGCACTATCCAGCCGAGCCCAAATGAAAAGAATGGGAGGTGCTCCATCATCGCCGTGACTGCTGGCATGCTGACGCCGAATTCAATCAGTCCATCATATAGCGAAACAAACCCCGTCATAAGAATGGCTCCGCGGTAAACATTTGCCGACCCGCCGAAAAGACGCTCCAGGAATGTCATTAAAATAAGAACGATGGCAATCGGATAAATAAACGTCAAGACAGGCACAGAAACACTGATAATTGTATTCAGCCCTTGGTTGGCAATCAAATAACTGGCAATGGTCACCATCGCGGCAATACGTTTGTACGGATAGCCTGTCAGCTTATGGAAAAATTGCCCGCTTGCGACAACCAGACCCGTCGATGTTGTAAAACAGGCCAGTCCGACGATAATACCAAGCAGCATCGCTCCAAAACTGCCAAACATGACATCAGCCGCTCCCGATAAGATATCCCCGCCATTGGCAAAACTGCCTGCAGATGCCATTTTGGTGCCAATCCACCCCCATTGATGCATAGACCGATATGAGGCCGACACCAGCAATCAGTCCGGCTTTCAGTGTGGATTGAACAAGATGTTTCCGGGAAGAAATACCCCTATCTTTAAAAGCTTGGACAACAATAATGCCAAATGCCAGTGCTGCAATCGCATCCATCGTCAGATACCCTTCAACAAAGCCGGTGAATAATGGCGATTGTGCATATTTTTCTCCCGGCTGCTGTACACTGCTGTCCAAAAGGAAAAACCCGCCGATGCAAAGGATGACAATCGCCAGCAGCAGCAGCGGTGTCAGGAACTGCCCAATCCGGTCGACCATTTTGGACGGATTGATACTGACTATATATACAAATAGGAAGAAAATCGTCGTAAACAGAAATAATATAAACGGTGATGCACTGGTAAACGGCTCAAGGCTCATTTCAAATGCAACGGTTGCTGCGCGCGGTATACCGAAAAAGGTCCAATAGCCAAGTATACGACAGACGTAAACACGGCCCCGAACAGTGGGTGAACCCGATCGGCGAGTTCTCTTGCGTCATTTTTTCACCGAAGAAATCGCCGTAACGGCCAGAATTGGCAGCCCCACGCCTGTAATAACAAACCCAGCAATCGCCGCCCAGTAGGATGTACCGGATTCAATCCCCAGTGTCGGCGGATAAATCAGGTTACCCGCTCCGAAAATAATGCGAAAAGCATAAACCCAATGATAACGGTGTCTTTTTTCATTGTGTATCTATCCCTTCATTCTAACAATGTATCTGCCTTTATTTTCAACAAAACAAAAATCAGAAAAATTAGCTCAAAAATATTCGCAACAAAGCAAAAATAGTTTAGCAAGAATAGTAGTTCCTGTCAACATGATTCGACATAAAACTGCCTGGACTGCATGACTGGTACAGAACCTGTAGCAGGCTAGGTAATGAAAATAAAAGTAATTCTAATTGCTCTATGACACGGATTTCAGGCTGTTTTTCGCAGGGAGTCACACTATTCACCTTGCCCTCATGACGATTTTGTGAATTTTTGCATGCGGGAGATTTCATTAAATTGGTTTACAATCACCGGCTCCCCATTTAAAATAATCTTATGTTATTGTCTGTTATAAATATGATACGTTAGGGGGTAATATATGATTCCATCCGTTTTGTTTGAAGTTATGCTCATCGGCCTCTTGGGTATTGGCTCTCAATGGGTGGCATGGCGATACAGATTGCCGGCAATTGTTGTCATGTCCATCATTGGACTGCTTGCAGGTCCGATATTGGGACTGATGAACCCAGAGGAAGATTTTGGAAAGTTATATAATCCGATTATTTCTGTTGCAGTTGCAATCATTCTTTTGAAGGCAGTCTGAACTTAAGTTTTAAGGAAATCCGCGGTCTTGGACGCCCGGTTTTTCGGATTTCTACAGTTGGAGCATTCCTTTCGTGGATTCTCGGGTCACTCACAGCCCATTATATAGCTGGTTTGAACTGGGCTGCCGCCTTCGTCATTGGCGGTTTGTTTATTGTAACGGGGCCGACCGTGATCATGCCGCTCCTGCGTCAGTCAAAACTGAAACCGCGGCCGGCAAAAATCCTGAAATGGGAAGGAATCATTGTTGACCCGATCGGTGCATTGCTGGCGGTGTTTGCGTTTGAAATCATCAGCTACCTGACAGCAGCAAATCCGGACGGCTCGGCATTGTTCACATTCTTAGCGGCATCTGTCTTTGCAGCGATACTCGGCTGGGCGTGCGGTAAGGGAATAGGCTGGATGTTTGAGTACGGTTATATTCCGGAATTCCTCAAATCACCTGCTGTATTTACCGTCGTCATTGGCTGTTTTACCCTTGCTGATGAAATTGTTCATGAAACAGGATTGCTTGCGGTTACTGCAATGGGAATGACGCTGGCGAACATGGGCATCAGTTCGATTGCCGACATGCGCCACTTTAAAGAAAACGTCTCGATACTCCTGATATCGGCTATATTTATTATGCTAACGGCTTCGCTGCAAGTTGATACCCTTCTGAAGGTGCTCGATCCGAGTATTATGGGCTATGTGCTGCTCATGATGTTTGCGGTACGTCCTCTGTCGATATTTCTGTCAACGATTGGCACAAATTTGTCTTTGAACGAAAAGGCATTGCTGGGCTGGATTGCGCCCCGGGGCATTGTCGCTCTGACGGTTTCCGGCTACTTCGCTTCGATTCTATCTGATGCAGGCTATGTAGATGCATCCCTGATTACAACCATCACGTTTGCTTTAGTGTTTACTACTGTTGTTGCTCATGGCTTTTCCATTGGCTGGCTGGCCAAAAAGCTGCACCTGTCACTGGAAGGAAGACCAGGCACATTAATTGTCGGAAGCAATAACTTTTCCGTGAATCTTGCCAAGTCACTGCAAAAAGTGAAGGCTCCTGTCATGATTGTCGATTCCTCATGGGAGCGGCTGCGTAAAGCCCGTACGGCAGGCGTGCCATTCTTTCACGGAGAGATGCTGTCTGAACAGACGGAATATCAGCTGGATACGAATCCGTATGAATATCTGATTGCAGCGAGTGAGTACAACTCGTATAATGCATTGGTCTGCACGACGTTCATGCCTGAATTTGGCAGGACCAATGTATTTAAAGTCAGTCCATACCGCCGCGACTTAAACGGCATGGGCGACACCGTTAATAAAGTTGCCGGGCGGATTCTCTTCAAAAAAGAGCTGTCACTGGAAGACTTGAACATAAGATAGCGAAGCACTACGTATTTCGCCAAACATCCATAACAAGTCAGTACAGCTATAAACAATACCTGAACGACAAAGACGATCATACCGTTCTCCTGTATATCATGAAACCATCCGGCCGCATGAGGTTTTATTCTGAGGAAATGCGGGTCACACCGGAGGCAGGAGATAAAATCGTTAGCCTGACCCCGCCGGTAAAAGAAATCAAGAAAATCCGCAAACGCTTGGAAAACCAGCGCAACAACAACGGAAACGGGGGAAACGGCGGAAACGGCGGAAACGGCGGAAACGGCGGAAACAAAACCGAAAACGAAACAGCAACGTTAAATGATTAAAAAAATGCAGCACCACGATTGCCGTGGGCTGCATTTTTTATGTTATGGCGTCTAATTGGCGGTTCAGTTCTTTCAAGCGGTCCTCGATTTCGATCAGTCGCTTCTCACCGGCCGATGTATCCACACTGAATGATGTGGCCTTTTCAACATCCCCCTGAATCCGGCTGTAGTCCGCCTTCAGTTCCGCCATTTCCGCTTCAATTTCCTTCTTTGTCATGCTATCACTCCTGTCTGTAGTGTAGCGCAAAACCACCCTGTAAAACAAGGGCTGCTCATTAGATCAGCGCATCCTCTTCATTCGGCTGGTTGTCCTGATAGGTATGGTAAAAGTGGCTTATAATTGTTTTGACAACGGCATAAAGCGGGACAGCAAACAGCATCCCAAGCAGACCGCCAATGCTTCCGGCGGCCAGAATCACCGTAATAACGGTCAATGGGTGTAATTTGAGCGCCCGTCCCATTACATTCGGTGAAACGAGGTTTCCTTCAATCTGCTGGGCAATGATCATGACAACCGCCACCCACACTGCCATAAGCGGATCCTGAAGTAAACCGACAATGATTGCCGGAATGACAGCCAGGTAAGGGCCGAGAAACGGAATCACGCAAATAATCATACCGAAGAAAGCCAATGTCAGCGCATAATCCAGGTTGATGATGGAATAACCGATGTACAGCAGCAGTCCAATACAGACACTGACAATCAGCTGTCCTTGTATATATGAGGTCAGTGCATCATCAATTTTATGCAAAAGCGAACGAATGCTGGCAGCTTTTTTTGGCTTAAAAAATTGGGTGATGAACGGAACGAACTTTTCCCCGTCTTTCAGCATAAAAACAGGAAAACGGGATAAGCACCAGCGCGAAAATAAAGCCGATAAATTCGCTGATAAACCCGAATATGAACGACATCGCCGATTCAATATAGGTCTGCAGGTTGGATGTGAAGTTATCGATTGTCCGGTTTACTTCTTCCGGGATCAGATTTTGATTATCCTGCACGTAAGCGATAAGCTCCTGCGCCCCTGACACCATCTGCGGTATGTTGTCGACAAGGTTGGTGAATTGTTTCTCCAGGACCGGAGCAATATAAGTGGCAATCAAAAACAGGGCCAGAATCAGCAGGAGAAACGTGACAAATATGGAAACAATCCGGTTCAGCCTATATTTCTCCAGCAAGTGCACAAGTGGTCGTGTCAGATAAAACAGAATGCCCGCACCAATGATGGGGAATGCGACTGCACCCATGTAAGTAAACATCGGGTCAAATATAAAACGCGTTTTGGAAATAAGCAAGATTAATAGAAATACAAGAATAAACAAAACCAGTGTTTGGAATGAACGTTTTTCCAGCACCGCCACCACATCCCATCTGTATCTTTTGTTCCATTTTAACGGTTCTGTTTTACAATGGAAAGCATTCGTTATCTATTTTCACCGAAAACGGTAGACAGTAAACTTGATAGGCTGTTTTCTAAAAGGGATTATTGCTTTTGAATAACGTAAAAACTGGCTATATGCTCTGAGTAGCCCGTATACACGTAGACTCCTGCGGGAAGTGCGAGATAGGCAAGACCCCACAGGGCATAGCCCGAGGAGGCTTGCCACTCGCCCGCGGAAAGCGAAGTGTATACGGGCTGCGGACTATATATCAACAATCTAAACGAAAAGACCACTTGATTAAATAGAATACGGGACAAAGTATGATAGAATTTGGGCTAATGAATTCGATTTACAGATGGGGGGAAGTGCTTTATGCGTCAATGGGAGACAGCTTACGAAAAATGGAAAAATGACGAAGGGCTGGATGCGCATCTGAAACAGGAATTAGATGCAATGCATGACCAGCCTGAGGCGCTGGAGGATGCGTTTTATCGCGATCTGGCCTTCGGGACCGGGGGCATGCGCGGTGTGCTCGGGCCCGGAACGAACCGAATGAATATTTACACCATCCGGAAAGCGGTAAACGGGCTTGCCCACTACCTAAAAATCACTGTGTCAACGTGAATGACCGTGGTGTAGCCGTATCGTATGATTCCCGGCACATGTCCAAGGAATTTGCAGTTGAGACAGCAAAAGTACTTGGGGCACACGGTGTGAAGGCATATGTGTTCAATACACTTCATCCGACCCCGCTGCTTTCATTTGCCGTCCGCTACCTGGGGGCTGCCGCGGGTGTCATGATTACAGCAAGTCATAACCCACCAGAATATAATGGGTTTAAAGTTTATAATGAAGATGGCGGTCAGGTCACACCAGATGAGGCTGCGGCCATCACCGAGGCGATTCAGAAGACGGAGGATGAATTGAGTGTTCCGTATCTGGAGCAGGAAGAGATAGAGGCAAAAGAGCTGCTCACATGGGGCGGACAGGAAGTAGACAATGCGTACTTGGAACAGCTGGAATCCATAACGAAGCTGGATGCGGACGAGCAGGAACAAACAAAAGACTTACAGATTGTGTTTACCCCTTTGCACGGGACCGCTTGTGACTTGGTGCAGAGAGGGTTGGATAACCTACATTTTCATCAAGTGGACGTGGTAGAGGAACAGGCTGTACCGGATCCGGAGTTTTCTACGGTGGATTCACCTAACCCCGAAGAGCATCAGGCGTTTACGATGGCGATGGAGCTTGGTAAACAGACAAACGCTGACATTCTGATTGGAACAGACCCTGATGCAGACAGACTAGGTGCTGCAGTAAAGAACGACACGGGCGATTATGCGGTGCTTACGGGGAATCAGCTTGGTGCATTAATGCTTGATTATATTTTACGGCACACAGATCCGAAACTGCTGCCAAACGCTCGGATGATCAAGACAATTGTCACGTCGGAACTGGGCAGGCGAATTGCTGATAGCTATGGGGTCCAGACGATGGATACACTGACCGGGTTTAAATATATCGGGGAGAAGATCCGCCAGTTTGATGCCACTGGGGAAGCGTTCATTTTCGGCTATGAGGAAAGCTACGGATATTTGATAAGTGACGTCGTACGCGATAAGGATGCGGTTCAGTCCGCCATTTTTGCCTGTGAAATGGCTTATTACTGGAAAAAACAGGGCAAAACACTTTACGATGCACTTCAGTCACTTTATGAAACGTATGGCTATTATGTGGAGGATATGATTTCCCTGAAGCTGACCGGCAAACAAGGATCCGAAAAAATCGCTCGTATCATGCAGGCGGCCCGGACGGAATCATTCACTGACATCGGTGGAGTGGACGTACTCGCTGTTGAGGACTATTGGACCAGCGAACGCATGGTAGCCGGCAGCAGTCAGCCAGAGGAAATTGACCTGCCGCAGGAAAATGTAGTGAAATTTTTGCTGAAGGATGACTGCTGGATTTGTCTGCGCCCATCGGGAACGGAACCGAAACTGAAATGTTACGTCAGTGTCCGTGGCGATAGTGAAGAAGATAGCAGAAAACGGCTGACGAAACTGAAAACAGCGATGGATCATTTTCTGCATCGGACACAGTCATGAGCGGCTGTCCCGGAACGTGAAAGCAGCTTGTACTGATAAAATAATTGACAGTGAGCCGTTGTAGTGGTTAAATGATTATAGATTTCAAAGAGGTTGTTCATACGATTTAAAGGGGAGTAGCTTTTACAGTAAAGTCGTCATTACAGAGCTCATTTGCAGACTCTCGGCTTTATTGGCAACGAATATGTTGTTAGCAAGACCTTTACCGGTTATGGGTAAAGGTCTGTATATTTACAGAGGCTTTTACACATTATTGGTAAATCGTAACTCTTTATTTTGGAAGGGAGAACGTGTTGTGGAACCATATATAATTGAATATGCATGGACATTATTGATACTGATTGGTTTAGAAGGTCTCTTGTCTGCTGACAACGCACTTGTGCTGGCGGTAATGGCAAAACATCTGCCAGGTGATCAGAAAAAGCGGGCAATTGATCTTGGTATATATATGGCATTTATTTTCCGGTTTGCTGCGATTTTCCTAATATCGTTTCTTGCGGAAGTATGGGAGGTTCAAGCAATCGGAGCAGCATATCTTATTTACCTGGGCGGAAAACATGTATACACCAATGTATTCGGCTCAAAAGAAGCGGACAACGAAGAGAAGGCCAACAAAAGGGTACAGGCTTTTGGCCGACGGTGGCAAAAATCGGCGTGGCTGATGTCGCGTTTGCGGTTGACTCTATTCTCGCTGCCGTTGCACTTGCCGTCACGTTACCAGAAACACCATTATCTAATTTTGGTGGGATGGACGGTGGTAAATTCGCCATTATTGTCCTTGCAAGTGTGGCAGGCCTTGTCCTAATTAAATTTGCTGCTAATTGGTTCATAAAACTGCTTGAAGTCCGTCCTGGATTAGAAACAACGGCCTATTTAATTGTTGCATGGGTTGGTGTTAAACTTGCCGTCATTACGCTTTCCCATGAAGATGTCGGCGTATTGGACAAAGGATTTGCCCACAGCACCGGATGGACCATCACTTTCTGGGGAGTCCTTCTAAGTATTGCGGTTATTGGATGGTTTGTTTCCGGTAAAACAGGCGAAGGTAAAAGGGCTAGTGATGGATCATCATCCTAAACATTGGCCCAGCCTTGTTTTTGCAGGCTGGATGATTGGACTAATTATAATGAAGTTTACTGCCAGCATGTTTGTGGAAAAGGCTTAATAAGTGCCCATCTTGAAAACAGCCGCGCTTGCTAAATATGGCAGGGGCGGTGACGAATTCGTGAAGGAGTGTGCTACCGGATGGCTGTTAAAACAAAGCGGATTTACGAAAAGGTCGAAAATGATGACGGTGTACGTGTGCTTGTTGACCGGGTATGGCCAAGAGGTGTTTCCAAAGATGCCGCACAGCTTGATCATTGGCTGAAGGAAGTTGGCCCGTCCAGTGAACTGCGCAAATGGTTCGGGCACGATCCGGACAAATATGAGGCATTCAAACGGAAATACAAAGAAGAGCTTCAGGGTGGCAAACAGCAGGAATCCCTCCAGCAGCTGAAAGAACTGGCAAAAGATCAAAATAAGCAGCTAACCCTTTTGTTTGCGGCCAAAGATGAACAGTACAATCAGGCCAAGGTGCTGAAAGAAATATTGGACAGGCAATAAAAGGCAGACAGCAGCCCGGTGGAACCAGGTGGGAATGGAGCCTAAACATATTTGAACCCGTGGCCTGGATACAATGTTGCTTGTCGCGTTGCAAGTTAATTGGGCGAAGCATATGTTCCTTGCAACTTGCAGCTTCTCGCTAGAGGTTTTGCTCGTCTCTTTCACCAGTCCGGGTATAAGTGCGACATCTGCTCAAGCTCACGCGGTTTGTGTTGCAGTGCCTTCTTTGCCGGGGTTGCCCCGAGAATTTCGATGGATAGTGTGTGCTAGTGCAGGTACCCGCGCAGGACGTTGCAAACTTAGCCAGCGGATGCACAGGACAAGGAAAGCTGCGACAGCGAAGCATCGTACGAAGAAAATACGTATATCCGGGCCGCTAGATTAAATGAGAAGTGGAGTCGGTATGTAATGTGGAACTCTTTATTCGATGGCCGCATATTTTCCGTTCTTCCACTAACGTGCCCCTTAAATGAATAAGAGATGGACTTCTATTAGCTAGTTTTGCTGAACAAAAGTTTTATAATAATGATCAGTTGATTATACTGAATGAATTTCATAAATACTTTTTTGCTTAA
>BBCA01000062.1 GCA_001311805.1 Lentibacillus juripiscarius JCM 12147
AAAAAAGAGCCCGCCAAAGCGAGCTCTTGTATCTATCATCATTTCCAATCAGCCGATGGAACCTTCCATTTCCATTTTAATCAAACGGTTCATTTCAACTGCATACTCCATTGGAAGTTCTTTCGTGAACGGCTCAATGAAGCCCATAACAATCATTTCCGTCGCTTCTTCTTCTCCTAGACCTCTGCTCATCAGGTAGAAGAGCTGCTCTTCGGAAACTTTGGAAACTTTGGCTTCGTGTTCTAACGAAATATTGTCGTTGTTGATTTCGTTGTATGGAATGGTGTCTGATGTCGACTCATTGTCCATAATCAACGTATCACATTCAATGTTGGAGCGGGCGCCGGTTGCTTTCCGTCCGAAGTGAACGATACCGCGGTATGTCACTTTCCCGCCTTGTTTAGAAATCGACTTGGAAACAATACTGGACGACGTATTCGGTGCCAGGTGATGCATTTTTGCACCCGCATCCTGATGTTGGCCACGGCCAGCAATTGCAATTGATAATGTATTGCCGCGTGCACCTTCGCCTCTCAATAGGATAGATGGATATTTCATCGTCAGCTTCGAACCAATGTTTCCGTCAATCCATTCCATGGTTGCATTCGCATCCGCTGTTGCACGTTTGGTCACCAGGTTATAAACGTTATTCGCCCAGTTTTGAATGGTTGTGTAACGGCAGTATGCGTCTTTATGAACAAGATTTCAACAACAGCACTGTGCAGTGAATTCGTTGTATAAACTGGTGCTGTACAGCCTTCCACATAGTGGACCGATGATCCTTCGTCAGCGATAATCAGCGTACGTTCGAACTGTCCCATGTTTTCCGAGTTAATCCGGAAGTATGCCTGCAGTGGTGTTTTCGCTTCAACGCCCTTCGGAACATAGATGAACGATCCCCCGGACCAGACTGCCGAGTTCAGCGCAGCAAATTTATTGTCAGACGGCGGGATAACTTTGCCGAAATATTGTTTGAAAATATCTTCGTTTTCTTTCAGCGCCGAATCCGTATCCTTGAAGATAATGCCGAGTTCTTCCAAATCCTCTTTCAGGTTATGGTAGACAACTTCGGATTCATACTGTGCAGATACACCAGCAAGATATTTCTGCTCTGCTTCAGGGATTCCCAGTTATCAAATGTCTGTTTGATTTCATCCGGTACTTCATCCCACGTTTTCTCTGTTTTTCGGATGGTTTAACATAGTAGACAATTTCGTCAAAATCAAGCTCGGAAAGATCTCCGCCCCATTGCGGCATTGGCATTTTATAAAAATGTTCCAACGCTTTCAGACGATAGTCAAGCATCCATTGCGGTTCTTCTTTCATTCTTGAAATTTCTTCCACAATTTCACGTGTCAACCCTCTACCAGAACGAAATACCGAAACGTCTTTATCATGAAAGCCATACTTATACTCTTCCATTTCTGGCATTTGTTTTGCCATGAAAATACCTCCTTTAAAAGTGTACAGGTCTTCCGGCTCCAAACTGCTCCGGCTTCAGCTGCCACTGTTTACCGCACTGACAGCGACCTGTTTATTAAGCATGAACTGCTTATTACTCCTGAACACCTTTTTCCATTGCCTTCCAAGCAAGGGTTGCACATTTTATCCTGGCCGGAAATTGGGAGACACCCTGCAATGCTTCCACATCTCCCATTTCCAGCTCTTCTGTGTCAACATCTTCACCAAGCATCATTTCCGAAAAAGCTTTCGACATTTTCAATGCGTCATCAAGCTTTTTCCCCCTGATGGCCTGGGTCATCATGGATGCGGACGACATGCTGATGGAACATCCTTCACCTGTGAATTTAGCATCCTGGACAATGCCATCATTGACCTGCAGCTGCAGCTGAATCCGATCACCGCAAGTCGGATTATTCATATCGACTGTCAGCGCATCACCATCAACTTCCCCCTTGTTTCTCGGGTTTTTATAATGGTCCATTATGACTTGTCTGTATAGTGTATCAAGATTATTAAAAGACATCACCGAAAAAACTCCTTCGTTTTCAAAAGTCCATCGGCCAGCCGGTCAACGTCTTCTTCCGTATTGTACAAATAAAAACTTGCCCGGGCTGTTGCTGTCACATTCAGCCACTTCATGAGCGGCTGTGCACAGTGATGGCCGGCTCGGACTGCAATACCATCTGCATCCAATACCGTTGCAAGGTCATGCGGATGGACATCATCCAGATTGAATGTGACCAGTGCTGCTCGTTTTTCCGGCCCATAAATGGTTATATCATCTATTGTACGTAATTTTTCCATTGCATAGTCAGCCAATTTTTGTTCATGTTCCAGTATATTATTCATTCCAACGTCATTCAAGAAGTCAATGGCTGCACCTAAACCGACGGCACCGGCAATAATCGGTGTGCCTCCTTCAAATTTCCAGGGCAATTCCTTCCAGGTGGAATCATAAAGGTCCACAAAATCAATCATTTCTCCGCCGAACTCAACAGGTTCCATCGTTTCAAGATGTTCCTTTTTGCCATATAAGACTCCTATTCCTGTCGGGGCACACATCTTATGGCCAGAAAAGGCATAAAAGTCGCAATCCAAGTCGTTCACATCAACCTTCATATGTGGTGCACCCTGCGCGCCGTCAACAACAACGACTGCCCCATGGTCATGGGCAATTTTCGCCATTTCTTTCACAGGATTAACAGTGCCCAACACGTTTGATACATGGGTAACGGCTACTATTTTCGTATTTGATGTTACTGTTGTCCGCACATCCTCCAGTGAAATGGTGCCATCATCCTGCAGTGGAATATATTTCAAAGTTGCGCCACATGCTTTTGCTGCCTGCTGCCAGGGAATGAGGTTGCTGTGATGTTCCATTGGATTAATCACAACTTCATCCCCTTCTTGCAGGTTGGCACGCGCATAACTGTATGCAATCGTGTTAATTGATGTCGTTGTCCCGCGAGTGAAAATGATTTCAGCTGTACTGTTTGCGTTTAAAAATGCACGCACTTTTTCTCTGGCACCTTCATACTGATCGGTGGCTCGTGAACCTAATGTGTGCACACCGCGATGCACATTGGAATTGGCCGTTTTGTAGTAAGTGTCGACAGCATCGATCACTTTCTTCGGTTTTGGGATGTTGCAGATGAATCCAAGTATACTAATGGATGCCCATTGATTTCCTCACCTAAAATCGGGAATTCTCGCCTAATGGCTTTCACATCCATTAGTATACCTTCCTTTCAATTACCTGGGACAGCTGGTTTTTCACGGATTCAATCGGCAATTGCTTTACAACCGGTGCAAGGAAACCGTGAATGACTAGACGTTCCGCTTCTGTTTGGGTAATGCCGCGGCTCATCAGGTAGTATAGCTGCAGCGGATCAACACGCCCGACGGATGCTGCGTGACCCGCCGTCACATCATCTTCGTCAATCAGAAGTATCGGATTGGCGTCACCGCGCGCTTTTTCACTCAACATCAATACACGTGATTCCTGCTCGGCGTTTGATTTGGTTGCCCCATGTTCAATTTTTCCGATCCCGTTGAAAATGGATGATGCTTTATCTTTCATAACTCCATGTTGCAGGATATGCCCTTCCGACTCTTTGCCGAAGTGGACAATTTTCGCTGTGAAGTTCTGTGTCTGCTTACCGCGGCCAACAGAAACTGTCTTGGCGTTGGAAACAGAATTGTCCCCAATCAGATGGGTGATGTTTTCCGATACCGTATTACCGTCATTCATTTGGCCCAGTGCCCATTCGATATGGGCGTCCCGATATGCGACACCGCGGCGATTGACATAAGTGGTTGTACCTGCTGCGAAGTTATCCACACCGCCAAAGGAGATTTGCGCATTGTTGTGGGCAATCACTTCGGTGACGATGTTGGATACCGTTTCCTGCTCCTCGTTTTGGGAGATATAGTTTTCCACGTATGTCATCGAACTGTTCTCTTCTGCAACCACAAGTACGTGGTTGAACATTGCTGTTTCCGGATCTTCCTGCCAGAAAATAACCTGGAGTGGTTCCTCGAGCTGTACATTCTTAGGTACGTATACAAACACGCCGCCATTCATTAAGGCTGCATGCAATGCTGTAAGCCGGTGCTCATCAACCGAAACCGCATCTTTCATGTAATAGCGTTTAACCAGATCGCTATGTTCACGTAGTGCGGTGAAAATGTCGGTGAAAATAACACCTTTATCCTTCAATTCCTGTTTCAGTGACTCAAAAGCAACCATATGGTTCCGCTGAATGAGCAAGTTTTCAGGTGCATTTTCGACATCAAGGAATTCCTGAATGTCTTCTGGCAATTTATCTAATGATGCTATTTTTTCAGCTTCGGCTGCATCATGTTTAAAATTGCTGAAATTCCACTTGCCTATTTTTGTCTTATCCGGTTTCGGCAGTTCCAGGGCATCCGCTTGCTCTAAAGCTTGAAGGCGTAACTCCCGCATCCAATCAGGTTCGCTTTTTTCCTGTGAAAACTGGCTGATGTATTCCTTATCGTATGGCAGCTTTGTGTCAACAGTCATATTACCCCTCCTAGCTTATTAGACTTCCTGCTCTTGAGTTTCTTCTTCGATTCCCAGTTCTTCTTTAATCCAGTCGTAGCCTTCCGATTCAAGGCGCTGTGCAAGTTCCGGTCCTCCTGATTTGACAACACGACCTTGCATCATAACGTGTACTTTATCCGGTGTAATATAGTTGAGCAAGCGCTGATAGTGTGTAATAATCAGGCAGCCAAATTGTTCATCACGCAGTTTGTTAATTCCTTTGGAAACAACTTTAAGTGCGTCAATATCCAGTCCGGAGTCAATTTCATCGAGAATGGCAATTTCCGGTTTGAGAAGCATCAATTGAAGAATCTCGTTACGTTTTTTTCTCACCACCGGAGAATCCTTCGTTCAGGTAGCGCTGTGCCATGTTTTTGTCTATTTCAAGGTAGTCAAGTACTTCATCCATTTCTTTAATGAACTTCATGAGAGAAATTTCATTGCCTTCCCCGCGGCGTGCATTAATGGATGAACGGAGAAAGTCAGATGTGGTTACACCGCTGATTTCACTTGGGTATTGCATGCCAAGGAAAAGCCCTGCACGTGCACGTTCATCAACTTCCATCTCCAGCACGTCTTCACCATCAAGGTGAACACTGCCTTCAGTAATTTCAAAGCTTGGATGACCCATAATCGCTGATGCGAGTGTGGATTTCCCTGTGCCATTTGGTCCCATTACCGCATGGAACTCGCCACCATTTATCGTAAGGTTTACACCTTTTAAAATCTCGTTCCCTTCAATCTCAACATGAAGATTTTTAATCTCTAGTGTTGATCCAGCCATGTCGATACCTCCAATTACTGTTATATTTGCTTATTGATCTATAATGGATAAGACATCCATTCTCAATTTATTCTCATTATAATCTTAAATCATTTCAAATGTAATATCAACTGTAAGAGGCTGTTCTGCCGGAAAATTTCTGATGATGCGGCAGCGATTATTTCCCTTCAATAGCTTTATTAGCATTTGTAAGATTATCTTATATACACATTAGTAGGTTACAACCATTTCTGCAAGGGGAAGAATTCAAAGAAAACTCAAAGAAAACCTAACCACTTTAAAACGCCCCACTGCATGTGGAATGGCAGTGGGGTTATTTTGTCTAAGAATGTGAATAATCCGTCTGGAGCCATGCCCGGTTATCTTTCAGCATGGCTTCCGCTTTTGTCAGCTGTTCCTCTACACTTTGCCGTGCAGTTCCACCTGTCGATCGGCGGGCATTGACAATGGTTTCCGGATCCAATGCATCAAAAATATCCTCCTCAATAAGGTCCGAAAAGGTTTGAAATTCATCAAGTGTCAGATCCTGCAAATAGTTGTGATGGTTAATGCAGTGCAGGACGATTCTGCCGACGGTTTCATGGGAGTGTCTGAATGGCATTCCTTTAGCTGTCAGATAATCAGCCAAATCTGTCGCATTGGAATAGTCCGCTCTTACCGCCTGATACATAGATTCTTTTTTACATGCATCGTTTCAATCATTGGGGCAAATAGTGCAAGTGCTCCTCGCAACGTCTCTGCTGCATCCAACATGCCTTCCTTATCTTCCTGCATATCCTTGTTGTACGCAAGGGGGAGGCCCTTAAGCATGGTCAACATTCCATGCAGGTGGCCATAGACACGACCTGTTTTGCCGCGGACAAGCTCGGGCACATCCGGATTTTTCTTTTGGGGCATCATACTGCTCCCTGTGCAGAATGCATCATCAAGTTCAATAAGTTAAATTCAGCACTGGACCATTGCACTAGCTCTTCGGACATCCTGGACAAATGCATAGCAATAAGCGATGCATCGGATAAAAATTCCACGACAAAATCACGGTCGCTGACAGCATCAAGGCTATTTTCACAAATACCATCGAAGTGCAGTTCCTTTGCAACGTACTCCCTGTCAATTGAGAAAGTCGTCCCTGCCAGTGCACCTGCTCCAAGGGGCAGCTTATTGATCCGCTTAAAACTGTCCTTGAGCCGTTCTGCATCCCGCTGGAACATAAATACATACGCAAGCATATGATGTGCAAACAGGACAGGCTGTGCCCGCTGCAGGTGCGTATAACCTGGGAGGACTGTGTCCAGATTGGCTTCGGCTTGCTTGCACAAGGATGCTTGGACTTCTGTCAGCAAACGGATCAGGTCGGCAACTGTATCGCGTAAATATAAACGCATATCCAGTGCCACCTGGTCGTTCCTGCTTCTTCCCGTGTGTAGCTTTCCGCCAACAGTGCCAATTTCATTGATAAGCAGTTTTTCCACATTCATATGGATATCTTCATACTCCTGCTGCAGTGCGGCTTCCCCATTTTCAATGGAAGCCGCCACTTTTTGCAGTCCGTCCGAAATTCTATCAGCATCCTGTACAGGGATAATACCGCACGCCTTGAGCATTTTCACATGTGCCAGACTCCCCTGGATATCATATTGTGCCAGTTTCTTATCAAACTGGATGGATGCTGTATATTCTTCCACTAACTGATTCGTTGGTTTCGTGAATCGTCCACCCCATAGTTTCATTGATTCAATGTTTCCTTTGCGGACATATCTGTTTTAAGTTCGGTCTCCGTTTTATCATTAGGGGCAGACTCATTGACGGATGAGTGAACCTTTGTCGGCAGTCCCCACAACTTAATGAACCCAGTGGCTGCTTCATGGTCAAACGCATCATCGGCATTATAGGTTGCTAGATCGAAGTCATAAAGTGATTGGGCGGACTGACGGCCGATTGGGAAAACATGACCTTTGAACAATTTCATCTTGACGGTTCCTGTCACAAACTGCTGGGTTTCTTCAATAAATGCTTTGAGCGCATTTGTTAAAGGGGAGTACCATAAACCGTCATAAACCATCTGCGCAAATTTCTGCTCGACAGCCGGTTTGAAATGGGCCGTTTCACGTGTCAACGTCAATGATTCCAGTTCCTGATGGGCACCCAGAAGGACCGCGGCTGCAGGTGCTTCATAGATTTCCCTCGACTTGATACCGACAAGGCGGTTTTCCACATGGTCAATACGTCCCACACCGTGTTTCCCAGCAATTCCATTTAATGTGGTTATCAATTCTGCAAGTGGCAGTTCCGTGCCATTCAGGGAAGTCGGTTTCCCTTGACTGAAGTTAACCTCCACAACTTCCGGCTCATCCGGGGCCTCCTCTACCGGATCGCTCGTCAGGCCGTATGCATCTTTTGGAGGTTCTTCCCAAGGATCCTCCAATATGCCGCATTCATTACTGCGGCCCCACAGATTTTCATCAATACTGTATGGACTGTCCACGTTGACCGGGACTGGAATCTGATGCTCTTTAGCAAAGGCAATTTCCTCTTCTCTGGACATGGACCATTCTCGAACCGGGGCGACAACATGAAGGTTCGGGTTCAGCCCGGAGAAGGCAACATCAAATCTGACCTGGTCGTTCCCTTTTCCGGTACAGCCATGTGCAACAGCTGATGCCCCTTCTTTTTCAGCGATATCCACGAGAATTTTAGATATGAGTGGTCTTGATAATGCTGAAATCAACGGATATTTTCCTTCATATAAAAGGTTGGCCTGCAGTGCCGGCAGTACATATTCATCGGCGAATAATGACTTGGCATCCACTACATACGACTTAACAGCGCCAACATCCAATGCTTTTGTCTTTACCGATTCCAGATCTTTGCCTTCCCCTACGTCCAATGCTATAGCAATCACATCGTAATTATACTGATCCTGGAGCCATTTAACCGCGACGGACGTGTCAAGGCCTCCTGAGTATGCAAGCACAATTTTTTCTTTTTCCATCATAAATTCCCCTCTCGTTTTGATTTTTAGTTTATTTACCGGCTTTTCGCCTTAGCCCATTAATGCGGTCATTAGTGCCTTTTGGGCATGAAGTCTGTTTTCAGCTTGCTGAAAGACGACTGATTGGCTTCCGTCAATAATATCTGCGGTAACCTCTTCCCCTCTGTGGGCTGGCAGGCAATGCATGAAAATAGCATCCTGTTTTGCTGAAGAAAATAGTTTCCTATTCACCTGAAAACCGGCAAACGCCCTGTTGCGCGCTATTTGTTCCTTTTCTTGCCCCATGCTCGCCCAGACATCTGTATAAACGATATCTGCCTGCCTTACAGCCTTATTCGGATCTGTTGTCAGTTCCACACAGCCACCTGTCACACTAGCGGTAGCAGCTGCTTGCTCTGTAACGTCCGGTTCTGGCTCATATCCTTCAGGTGTGGCAATACTGATGGTCATTCCAGTCATTGCTGCACCAGCCAGCAGTGAATGAGTCATGTTGTTGCCATCGCCAATATAAGCAAGTTTCTGACCACTCCAGCCGCCTTTTGCCTCGCGAATAGTCAATAGGTCTGCCAGCACTTGGCAAGGATGACAATAGTCAGTAAGTCCATTGATCACCGGAACAGTTGCATGCTGAGCCAATGTTTCCACCGATTCATGGCCAAATGTGCGAATCATGATGCCATCAAGGTAGCCGGACAATACTTTGGCTGTATCCGAGATGCTTTCCCCTCTGCCCAGCTGCAGATCATTTCCGTCTAGAAATATACCAGTTCCTCCGAGCTGAAAAATTCCTGTCTCAAAGGAGATGCGAGTTCTCGTTGACGGTTTTTCGAACAGCATACCAAGTGTTCTTCCTTTTAATGGCTGTTCTGTGACACCTGCTTTATGCAGTGTCTTCATCTCATCAGCTAAATCTACAAGGTATACCAGTTCCTCACTGCTCAAGTCATGGAGCGACAGAAAATCTCTCCCTTTCAGCTGCTGTTGGACATTGCCTTGTTTAACTCCCGGACCCATTCACACCACCTGCTCTTTCCTTTTATTCAAATGCCGGACAGCACTCATATAGGCATCGATCGTCTGCGGTGCTTCAGCTGGCTCAAATGAAGCCTGCAAATGCGCCTGCAACGTTTCCATCGAAGTGAAGCATGCGATGCCACTGGCCAGTGCCTCTGACCGTAGTTTCATATGATCATCCAATGTGAACTGTTTTTGTGTATCACAAACGAATGCAAATTCCCCGTCCGCACACCGTGCTTGCGCTTCCGATACACTTGCCATTTCCTTAGCGTGCAGCCCTTGTTTCCTGATCATTTCGGCTGTTGTCCGGTCTGCTAGGATGCTGACCCCGAGCTCGGACAACCATTCCACTAATTTCACGGGCAAGCCGTCTCCTGATGGGTCCAGGGAAAAATAGACAGATTCGCCGTTTTCAAGCTTTAAAAGAGTGCCTTCCGACCAGCCACAAGCCTTCCGCATCGCCTGCTTAACCGTTGAACCGATTCCAATTGCCTCACCGGTCGATTGCATTTCGGGTCCAAGATATGGATCAACACCAGGCAACTTAGATGAAGAAAAACGGGCATCTTCACGGCGTAAAATGGAATTTCCTTATGCAAACCGAGTTCCCAGGACTGTTTATTTAATGGTTCCCCCATCTGTACACTTGTTGCCAGATCAATGAGCGGCACCCCCGTCGTTTTACTAGCAATCGGAACAGTACGTGATGATCGTGGGTTCACCTCAAGCACATACATTTCCTGTTCATCCTCACTGAGGACAAATTGTATGTTAATCATCCCCTTGATATTCAGCTCCGCGGAAATGGATTTGGTATATGTCTCCATCTGGCGCTTCTGCTGTTCCGTCAAATCCGGAGCCGGAAAACAGTGATACTGTCACCAGAGTGGACCCCTGCCCGTTCCACATGCTGAAAGATACCAGGAATCAAAACCTCTGAACCATCACAGACAGCATCTATTTCAAATTCACGGCCCGGAATAAAACGATCAATTAGGAGCGGAAAACTACTGGTGTCAGGTGCGCTTTTATTCAGTTCACTAAGATATGCCATCAACTCCGATTCGTTTTGCAATACAGTCATTCCCTTGCCACCGATTACATACGAAGGACGCACCAATACCGGATAACCAATCCCATTCGCTGCTGCAGCCGCATCAGTTCCGTTCATGACTGTTTCGCCGGGAATATGCGGTATGTCCAGCTTTTTGAGTAGCTGGTAAAACTGCTCCCGGTCCTCACTTGCAGCGATGGATGCCAGTGATGTTCCATACACATGAACACCTTCTGCATGAAGATCTTGAGCAAGGTTTATGGCTGTCTGCCCGCCGAACTGCACCATGACACCGTCCGCGTTCTCCTTTTTGACAACAGACAAAACATCTTCAGTCGTCAGTGGTTCCATATAAAGGTGATCCGCTATAGCCCAGTCGGTACTGACCGTTTCCGGATTATTGTTGATAACAACGGCATGGGCACCTTGCTCCTGAAGTGATTTCACGGCTTGCACGGAGCAGTAATCAAACTCAATACCCTGGCCAATTCGGATAGGGCCTGCCCCCAATACAACAATCGTTTTTCCTTTCAGCGGGATCGCTTCATCCGTTTCGTTCCAGCTGCTATAGTAAAATGGCTTTCCTGCCTGATTTGCACCGGCCGTTTTGTAGCCGGGATGAATCCCAAGCTCCTCCAGGCAGTTACGCATAACCGACGTTTTCTCTCAAACAGGGAAGCCAGGAACGCATTGGAAAAGCCTAGTGTTTTGACTTCCTTCCATTCATCTTTTGAAACAGCAGTACAATCTGCTGCAGCTAATCTTTTCTCCACAGAAATGAGATTTGCCATTTCGTTCAAGAAAAACGGTTGAATACCAGTTAATTCGTGGACACGGGCTATCCCGAATCCGCGCCTGAATGCCTCTATTACAGTAAACAACCGTTGATCAGTCGCGTCTGTCAATGATTTTTCAATTGTCTCATCAGTCCAGTCTGTCAAAAATGGAAAATGATTGGTTTGCATATCCAGTGACCGGACGGCTTTCATCAATGCTTCCGAAAAACTATGTGCCAGCGCCAATACTTCTCCCGTTGCTTTCATTTGCGTTCCAAGAAGACGATCAGCTTTCTTAAATTTATCAAACGGCCAGCGCGGGATTTTTACAGCCGTATAATCGATGGACGGCTCCAATCTGGAAAGCGCCGTTGCATTACCTGGAATCGTCAGTTCATTCAGCTGATAGCCTAACGCCAATTTGGTCGCAATTGTCGCTATTGGGTAGCCTGTTGCCTTGGAAGCAAGTGCACTGGAACGGCTCACTCGAGGATTAACCTCAATAATCACATAATCGCCACCGGATGGTTTAACAGCAAATTGGATATTGCACGCACCAACAATTCCCAGTTCGTCAATGACTTTACAAGAAGCATCACGGAGCATCTGATATTCTTCACCATTCAGTGTTTGTGCGGGAGTTGTTACAATACTGTCTCCCGTATGTATGCCGGCCGGATCGATGTTTTCCATATCACAGACAATGATGCACGTACCGGCAGCATCCCTAATCACTTCAAATTCAAATTCCTTCCATCCCTTAACACTCTGCTCGACTAGTACTTGATTAATAGGGCTCATGTCGAGTCCGCGCCGGACAATTGAATGGAGCTCATTTTATTTTTCGCAACACCCCCACCGGCTCCCCCAAGTGTATAAGCCGGTCTGACGATAATGGGAAACCCTGCTTTTTTTGAAAAGCGAACAGCAGCATCAGCTGACGTCACTGATAAGCTTTCCGGAACCGGTTCACGAATAGACGTCATAAGCGATTTAAAAATATCCCGGTCTTCCCCTTTTTGAATCGTCTCAAGTGATGTGCCTAATAGACTTACATCATATTTGTCCAGCACACCTGCTTCCGATAGCGCTAGCGCCAGGTTAAGTCCAGTCTGTCCGGCCACTGACGGCAATAGGCCATCTGGTTTTTCTTTCTGAATGATGGCCGTAAGGGAAGCCTCAGTCAGTGGCTCCAAATACACATGATGCGCTGTTGTTTCATCCGTCATGATGGTAGCCGGATTGTTATTGACAAGGACCACCTCGACACCTTCTTCTTTCAGGGCGAGGCATGCCTGTGTACCGGAATAATCGAATTCAGCTGCCTGACCGATGACAACCGGTCCTGACCCAATGACAAGAACTTTATGAATACCTTCCAATTTCGGCATGCTGTTCCACTCCTTCCTGCATGTATACCAGCCGTACAAATGTCATTTTCAAATGAACTTACGCTCATTCATGTGAGTAATATTTAAACAATTTTAAATCATCTGTTGTTGTATCATTATGCATTATTTTGTATATTAATTCAATAAGAAAATGAAATTTTTTAAATCTTTTGTATGGAAATAAAAAAATGCATAGAGATGTCAGCTCTCCCTATGCATGCGAATCATTATTATTTAGCTTTCACCTTGTTTTCCAGCTGACCAATATTTCCGATTTCCATCGTTATGGTATCGCCATCGTTTAAAAATTTCGGTGGGTTCATGCCCTTCCCTACGCCGTCTGGTGTGCCTGACAGAATCAGATCACCCGGTTTCAGTGTAATTAGTCCGGAAATAAACTCAATGAGATACGGAACATCAAAATAAGCTTGCTGGTTGATGATGACTGGCGAACATTTCCATTCACCTGAGACTGGATCGTTAAATCGCCTGGGTCACCAACTTCATCTGCAGTCACAATCCATGGTCCCACCGGTGTGCTGCGGTCGAGTGTTTTACCCTGCAGCCACTCTGGTGTTCGCGTTTGCAAATCACGTGCTGAAATGTCATTCCCAATTGTATAGCCGGCAATGTACTTAAGGGCATTTTCCCGCTTCACACGGGATGCTTCTTTCCCGATGACAGCAGTAAGCTCCACTTCATAATCAAGCTGACTGGTTTTGGGCGACTTTTCGATGACATCTTCAGGGCCGATTAGGCTGTTGGCAAATTTTGCAAACAGTACAGGATATTCCGGTACATCACTCTTCATTTCCGCTGCATGATCGGCGTAGTTTTTGCCTATGCAGATAATTTTGGATGGTTCAGGAACAGGTGTCAGCAGACGAACCTCTTCACGGCTGTAACCGATATCTTCCATATTGGTCGTTTGGGCAAATGCGGCTGCTTCTATTGCCTGACTAATAATAAAATTGCCGCCCGCAAAAAACAGGACGGGTCAGATGGGAAAAATTGCTCTGCATTGGCTGCTAATTCGTTTTCCCGCCTGGAACGCCGCCAGCGACGCCAAGTCTCCTGCATATCCGCAATACAGCCATTCAGCATAAAACCAACTCTGGGCGGACCGGGACTTCTTTTCAGCTGATAACTCAGTAATTTCAACGGATGTTCCTCCAATCAATTGTAATCTCTTCCATGTATGTATTGCCTGTTTTCATTATTCGCCTCTCAACAGCATGAATCCTGCCATTTTTAAAAATAAGACTGTTTTTCTAATAGACTGTTGCTTTTTGTGTGACACCACAGAATGAAACCCTGCTGAACAATTTGTATAAACTGCGACGTAACTGCTACATTGATTTCTGCTCCGTGCAGTCGCTTTCACCCCAGGGCATAAGCTCGACATCTACTCAAGCTCTCTTCGTTCGCTTTCGTAGTGTCTTCTTTACCGCGGGCACGGGCTTCAGCCTCCGTAGCGGAAAACCGCCGCTGCGGGGTCTTCAGACACGTGCTGTTCCCGCAGGACAAGGAAAGCTACGTCAGTGATACATCGCACGAAGAAAAAGTGCTTTTCTTTTTCGAGGAGTCGACTGCCCTCCGCTCCAATCAATCATCATAAGATCATTAATAATGATTGGAAGCGGAATATCTTCAAACCAGCGGAGGAAATACACGGAGACTCCTGCGGGAACAGTGGCCTACGTGAGACCCCGCAGAACGGAGTTCGAGGAGGCTCACGGGTCACCCGCGGAAAGCGGAGTGTATTTCCGGAGCGGTGTCATAGCATTCCATTTTCAAAGTATGCCGCAGTTTATATCAACTGTACTGGAAAAACAACAAAGTTATGATAAGATCCAAAAATAAAATCCGGCACCCCTTGGTCTAGGAGGTGCCGGTGTTCTATATCATGTATGAATATGACTGTCGATTTCTGCTATCATTTGTTTGCACTGCTGGTATTCATGCTGCCGTTTTTCTCTACGGCAATGCGCTTTTCGAGTTTTCTTTCGTATTCCGCGTACCCCATCTGGTGCGATTGTTGCATTGCCTTCTCCATTTCCGGAGTATAGGTCATCCGAATTCCACTATTGATAGTGAACCATCCTTTCGTTTGTTTACGGTAATAAGAATATCATATAGAACTTACCAGCCGCAAAACGAATATAGCTGTTTGAAACCGAAATCAATTCCATAAGATAGAGTGAATGGCGCTTAGCATTCCATATGCTAAACTTGCCGCCAATTTCTAATGTATACTGCACTTTCCCTAAAATTCGCGCAGTGGATCTTCTTATTCAGGTGCTCCATCAACTGGAACGACTGCACCACCAAATTCTTCCTTGATAAATTCCTGAATTTTATCAGAATGCAGGACATCCACCAATGTATTTAATGTTTCGTTATCCTTATCCTCTTTTCGTACGGCAACCACATTTACATAAGGAGATTCGTCCCCCTCCAGAATGAGTGCATCTTCCGACGGGTTCAAGTCAGCGCCAATTGCATAGTTCGTATTAATGGCTACTAATGTGTTTTCTTCTGTTTCATATAAGTCAGGCAACGCTGCTGCATCATAATCATGTGAGAATGTCAGGTTTTTCGGATTTTCCACAATGTCATCGGTTGTTGCGTCTACTTTCTTTACGTCTTCAGCCAGTTTAATCAGGCCTTCCCGTTCCAGTAATGCCAGGACACGGCCATGGTCGGCAACGGAGCGGCTCATCAATACTTCTGCTTCATCCGGGATTTCGTCAATACTATTAAAATCTTTGGAATAAATACCCATTGGCTCAATATGGATGCCGCCGAGATGAGTGAAATCATAACCAATGTCGGCAATCTGCCCCTTCAGGTACGGTATGTGCTGGAAGTAGTTCGCATCAATTTCACCGCTCTCCAGATCATCGTTCGGCAAAACATAATCCTGGTATTCTTCTATTTTGAGGGTAATCCCCTTTTCCTTCAGTAGTGGCTTTGCTTCTTCCAGAATAACAGCATGTGGTGTACTCGATGCCCCCACCTTAATGGTATTGCTGTCGCCATCCCCTGACGATTCCCCACACGCTCCTAATATAAGCACCAATAATGCTGCTGTAAATGCTATAATCTTTTTCATCTTGATCTCTCCTTTTATCGTTATTGAGTGAATTTCATAATTCAATATCTACCTTTAAAATACGAACAATTAGTATT
>BBCA01000063.1 GCA_001311805.1 Lentibacillus juripiscarius JCM 12147
CTCGCGCTTCTGGTCGATTCCCGACCCCGAACGGTCGATTCTGCCGCTTTCCGGTCGATTTCCCCGCGCTCCCGGTTGATTCTCGACCTCGAACGGTTGATTCCCGACCCCGAACGGTCGATTCTCGCCCCCGAACTGGTTGACAACCGCCCCCGAACAGTCATATGCGCCCTGGCACACAAAAACCGGCACCAACCAATCATATGGTTGATGCGGCTCATGCCCCAGCGCCCTCTTTACTTTCGCAAAAATGCCAGGACGCCTGCGACTGCTTGTTCTCCCTGCCCGATACAGTCAGGGATGCCAACGCCCTCATATGAGCTTCCGGCTATAAAGATGCCCGGGAGTTCTTTACGCATCGATTCACGGACATTAGCAATCCGCTCATTATGCCCAACTGTATATTGCGGCATGGCATTGCTCCAGCGGCTGATGACACTGAATTCCGGTTTTGCGTGATATTCATCGTCTTATTCAGATCGTTCAGCACAATTTCCGTAATTTCTTCATCGGAAAGATTCACCACTGATTGGTCATCCGGCTTACCGACATAGCAGCGGACCAGCGCCTTTCCTTCCGGTGCGGCATTTGGCCATTTCTTATGTGTCCACGTGCATGCTGTAATCCGGTAATCACTATTCCGTGATACAACAAAGCCGGTACCGTCGATATCCTGTTTAATGGCTGATTCATCAAAAGCCAAAGCCACGTTCGCAACAGATGTAGATGGGATGTCCTGGAATTGTTCAAACATGTCATACTGGCTGAAGACTTTTGGCAAGGTGTAATGCGGTGTAGCCATGACAACCGCGTCCGCCTTATATACGTCACCATTGCTTAACAATGCGTGATAACCATGTTCTTTTTTCTCAATATGATCCACCCCGGCATTTCGTTCCACAATATCGCCCAGGGTCTCCTCAAGCTGTTCTACTAATGTCTCAAGGCCGTTTTTGAATGAGAAAAACATCCCCTGTTTTTTTCGCTCGTTTTTCCGGATTTTTTGTTTCGGCTGTTCTGGTTTCGTTTCCCGCAGCCCTTTTATCAGGCTCCGATGCTCTTGTTCAAGCTCGTAAAAATTCGGGAATGTCGCCATGATGCTCATGTCATCAATATTGCCGGCGTAGATGCCAGACAAGAGAGGTTCAATCAGGTTTTCGACAAGCTCGTTGCCAAAACGGCGGCGGAAAAAGGCCCCCAGTGACTGATCACCTTGTTTGCTCCGCGGAAGAACGAAATCCATGCCGGCCCGCAATTTTCCTGCAGGTGAAAAGAGTCCGGAAAATAGAAACGGCCGGATTTGTTTTGGAACGCCCATAAACGAACCTTTTGGCATTTTGTGCAATTTCCCGTCGACGAGAATATAAGACTGTCCTGTTCCATTCCGGACGAGCTGATCGCGCAGGCCAAGTTCATCCGTCAGTTTTACAGCAGGCTGCTTGCGGGACAAGAAGGAGTCAGGCCCCTGTTCAATGACAAATCCGTTGCGGCGGACTGTTTTAATTTTACCGCCGAGCCGGCTGCCTGCTTCAACAAGCTTCACTTCATACGGCAAATCTTTTTCGGCAATTTCTTTTTGCAAATAGTAGGCGGCAGACAGTCCCGTTATCCCGCCGCCTGCTATCAGTATCTTTTATTCTCACCCATTGGCTTCACGCTTCACTTTTTTCATGACAACATCAGCAAGTGTGGCAATAAACTGCGGGTGGACATTCGGCATTTCCGGACGATGGTAGCTTGCGCCGATTTCGTCACACACTACTTTACATTCGTAATCATTGTCATATAAGACTTCCAAGTGATCAGCGATGAAACCGACCGGTGCATATACAAATGATTCATAGCCTTCCTGTTCATGCAGGTCACGGGTCAAATCCTGCACATCCGGACCGAGCCATGGATCAGGTGTGTTGCCTTCACTTTGCCAGCCGATTGCATAATTTTCGATACCGGTCTGTTCAGAAATAAGCCGGGCAGTTTCTTTAAGCTGAGCCGGATACGGGTCGCCATCCTTTAGAATCTTTTCCGGAAGACTGTGTGCGGATACAACTAGTACAGCTTTCTTTCGTTCCTCTTCGGGCATATGGTCATAACGTCTTTGATCTGGTCTGACCAATATTTAATAAAGCCAGGTTCGTCATACCAGCTTTCGACTGACTCAATCGAAATTCCATATTTTTCAGCTGTGTCATTGGCGCGTTTGTTATACGATTTAACACTGAATGTGGAGTAGTGCGGAGCGAGCACAATCGACACCGCTTCTTCAATACCGTCCTCAGCCATTTGCTCGACCGCATCTTCAATGAACGGATGAATGTGTTTCAGGCCAATATATGCCTTAAATTCCACCTCATCCTGAACAGCATTCAACTTGGCCTCCAGTGCCTCTGTCTGCTCCTGGGTGATTCTGGCCAGCGGTGAAATGCCGCCAATTGCTTTGTAGCGGTCTTTCAGATCCTGCAGCTGTTCCTCGGTCGGCTTTTTCCCATGACGAATATCCGTATAATACGGCTCAATATCTTCTTCCTTGTACGGCGTACCATAGGCCATCACAAGCAGCCCCAATTTCTTCTTTTCCATCTTGCAACACCTCTTCTATCTCCGTTTATCGCTTTGAATATGTGTGAATCAGTTCTGTTAGCTTCTGCAGTGTTTCCGGCTTCACATCCGGAGTAACACCATGCCCAAGGTTAAACACATGACTCCCGTCTGCTATACTTTCATCAAGAATGGCCTTTGTTTTGTTTCTATCGTCTGCCAGTCACTGAGCAGGACAGTCGGGTCAAGATTCCCCTGCAGAACTTTGGTCACACCCATTTTCCGCGCTTCGGTAATGGATGTGCGCCAGTCCAGTCCGATGACATCGACAGGCAGATCATTCCATTCCAGCAGCAAGTGCCGTGCACCGACACCGAAGACGATCAGCGGCACCTGTTTCGTCCGAAGTTCAGAAAAATGCGATTCATGACCGGCTTAATATAATAGCGGTAGTCTTCGGCACTCAACGCACCAACCCATGAGTCGAAAATTTGCACAGCTCTTGCCCCGGCATCGATCTGTGCCTTTACATAGGCAATGGTCATTTCCGCCAGTTTATCCATCAGTGCAAACCAGACATCTGGCTGACTGTACATCAATGCTTTTGTTTTGCTGTAGTTCTTCGACGGACCGCCCTCAATCATGTAGCTTGCCAGTGTGAACGGTGCCCCGCTGAAACCAACTAGTGGCACATGAAGCTGTTCTTCTGTCAGGAGCCGGATGGTATCAAGGACATAGGGCACATCCCGCTCAGGATTAATCATGCCCAGCTGTTCAACATCATGAAAATTCGTAATCGGATTGTCAATCACCGGACCGATGCCTTTTTTAATTTCCACATCCACACCGAGCGCTGGCAACGGGGACATAATATCCTTATACAAGATCGCTGCATCAACCCCATATTGCTCCACAGGCAAACGCGTTACATAGGCACAGAGCTCCGGCTGATGTGTAATTTCAAACAGTGAGTATTTTTCTTTCAGCTTGCGGTACTCCGGCTGGGAACGGCCTGCCTGGCGCATATACCACGCAGGTGTGTAATCTGTCTTTTCGCCGTTATAGGCTTTAATAATTGTGTCATTAATGTTTGTTATCACTTATTTCACCCTTTTGAGCAACCTCTTTTATCCTAACCTAGTCACAGATGCAAGTATTGTATATCCACTCTTTACTATAGCGATTTCCTTTCTTGCTGTATAGCAAACGGATTGGATTGTCACCAATTGTTTAATTCAGAGTGACAGGTCAACGGTATTCGATTTCTGCCCTTCCGTTTCTGTCAGAGGATTATATGGTACGACATAATAACGGGATGACCCAAAAATGGGAGCCGTTTAACAGTGAATTCATTATCCCCTGTCACTTCACCGACCTGTTCATCGTCACCTTCTTCTTCACGATAAATATGATAGACAATCCGCTCATCAGCAGGTTCCGTCCATTCCAGTTTTCCCCCAAAAAGGGCGAACCCGCCAAATGAATAATTCCCGTGCAATGTTATGTTTTCGGGCAATTTAATCGGCTCTGGTAAGGCTGCAACATTTTCAGGCTTTTCAAATGCTTGTGCCAGTGATTCCTGGCCATTTATTTTCGATAAAATCGCCTTCGTCAGACGTGTTGGCGCCTCACTTCCGGATGTAAGGTAGTGGTTTTCGTCTGAGGAATCGTACCCCATCCATGTGACCGTAACATACTCCGGTGTGAACCCGGCAAACCACGCGTCCTTTACCGCCCCCTCTACGTGCGGGTGCTCCGTTGAACCGGTCTTGCCTGCCAGTGCTTTGGGAAAATTACCCGCACTTGCGGTTCCTGATGTGACTGCTGTGGTCAGCATGCCTGTCATGTTCCAGGCCACTTGCGGATTGAAAACAGCCGCCGTTTCCGGGTTGGCTTCATGAATGACTTCATCGTGACGATTGATAATCTGATCAATGGCAAACATATCGATGGTTTTGCCGCCGCTTGCAAATGCCCGGTAACTTTCGGCCATCTGCATTGGTGTTACCCCTTCCGACAGTCCGCCAAGCGCAATAGCGAGGCCTTTGTCTTTGACTGGCATACCCAGTTGACTCAGATAATCTTTAGCATACGGAATGCCTATTTCGTTCAAAAGCCAGACGGCAGGCGCATTTTTCGATTCCACGAGCGCTTTATAAAGGGAGACAGACCCTGCATAGCGGCCATCATAATTTGTCGCCGTGTAGCCATCGATTGCCTGCTTTTTATCCTCAATCAATGTATACGGCTGGTAGCTGTCTTTCATCATTGCGGGACCGTAAACGGCGAGCGGTTTTATCGCGGATCCGGGCTGCCGTTTTACCATCACCCGGTTCAGATCACCAAACTGATAGTTCCGACCGCCAATAGCCGCCGAAATTTCACCGGACTGCTGCTCGGCCATGACAAATGCACCCTGTGCACCATCCGTATTCCCCGGGAAGTAGTCCCCATTCTGAAATTCATGGTAAGCGATTTTCTGTGCATCCGGATCGACAGTGACTACTATCCGGTAACCGCCGCGCCGCAGTTCTTTCTCTGACAGCTTATAGTTGTCAGCTGCTTCCTGTACAGCCAAATCAATGAAACTGGCTGCCCATGGCTTTGGCTCATATTCCTGTACGTCCAGCCCGAGTGTCCTCCCTTGCGCCTGCATGCGCTCCTGTGCCGTTATCTTTCCGGTATCACTCATGGCCTTCAGGACGACATTTCTGCGTTTTTTAGCTTTTTCCGGATGCCTGATAGGCGAGTATCCATTCGGCGCTTTTGCGAGTCCTGCCAGCAATGCTCCCTCGCAAGTGTCAGCTCTTGTACCGGTTTATTGAAAAACTTCCGGGAGGCCGCCTCTATTCCGTACACACCCTCCCCAAAGTAAATCTCATTTAAATATAATTCCAGAATGTCGTCTTTGGAAAAGCGGCGTTCCAGATGAATTGCGGCCATCGCCTCTTTTGTCTTGCGCATCCACGTTTATCATTTTTTAGAAACAGATTTTTGGACAGCTGCTGTGTAATGGTGCTTGCACCTTCCACTTTTGCCATTGCAATAATGTCGCGGAAAACAGCACGGACAATGGATTTGAAATCTATCCCAGCATGATCATAAAACGTCTGTCCTCAATTGCAATAAACGCTTCCTGGACATGCTCTGGTATGTCATCCAACGTGACCGGTATTCTGTTTTCATTATATAGTTTTCCAATGACTTCCCCGTCACGTGTTTCAAACGTTGTTGTGGCATCCGGAACTAAATCTTCCTCATCCACCACAAATTGACCGCCAAACAAGATAACAGCATAGCCTATTATTCCCAGAACGGAAAGAAACACCAATGATAGCAGAAGCCATTTTAATCGTTTCATCGTTTTTATAAGCTCACCTCCCCCACAGTATACGACAAAATTCGCGTTGATGGAAGAAATAATATTTGGTATTAGTTAATAATGTTTATAAAAAGATTAATCATTCACTCATCAGGGTATGTTACACTAGTGGAAAGAAATAGAAAGGAGCCTTTAGCATGAACGCATATATGACAAATGGAACACTCGACTTTTTAAAAAAACTGCCGGCTAAACACCCGGATGTTACGTTTTATTTTATGAAAGAAGGTACCAGTACTCTTGTGTATTATGAAGGAAAAGGGAAAAACATATTCGCTTCCGGAAGGGCCTATGAGATTGTAACTGAAAACGGAACACTACGGAGGATGGCTTCGTTGTCATGAATAACATCCCTGTAGCTGATGAAGGAAAAGCAACATTTGAGGACAAATTCAAACAACGGCAGCAGAGCGTGGAAAACATGAAAGGATTTCAAGCTTTTCGGCTGCTGAGGCCGAACAAAGGCAATACGTATGTTGTCATGACCCAATGGGCTTCTGAAGATGATTATGAAAACTGGAAGAACTCGGACCAATTTAAACAAGCCCATAAAGACGGTGCTGATACAAAGCCGCCTGCATACTTTTTAGATCAGCCGTTTGTGACGAACTATCACATGATTGAAGTGGATTAACAGCCAGACCTGCTTCCTCCCATTTAAGTACGTGTTTAAAAAGGAGGATAAAAGGACCAAGAATTTCGAGGCAGCGTAGCTTTGAGTAGCGGAGTGTATGCAAATAATACATGAGTAGCGGAAAAACAAGCTAACGAAGAAATTCGCAGTGTCATTTTTACCGGACTTTTTGAACAACCTCTTTAATAGAAATCAAGCAAGCTAAGGATTTCCTAAGCTTGCTTGATCACCACTTTCATTTTAATCTCCAACAGCATACTCATTGAAAAAGCCCCGGAACATTTCGTTCGGCTGAGCACCGTTTATCCGGTCTTTTTCTTCACCGTTTTCATAGTAAACAAGCGTTGGAGTGCTTTCAATTCCATACTTACTCCAGGCATCCTCAAATTCCAGCAGGTTTACTTTTTTACGTCAACACCCATTTCATCAGCTAATGGAACAAGTCTTGGCGTCAACTCCCGGCAATGCGAACATTTCGGGTTGTAGAAATAGACCATCACATCTTCCCCGTTTCCCAGCTTTTCGTCCAGTTCGGATGGCAGGATCTGATTCTGGTAGTCGGGATTATCCAATTGATCAATGGTCGCCT
Organism: Lentibacillus juripiscarius JCM 12147; assembly: GCA_001311805.1. The sequence goes on from BBCA01000063.1 coordinate 7,144, forward strand.
GATCCAAATTATCTTTTCCATATGGATTATCCTCGTCATTAACCGCCTGCTGATTTTTATAATCGATTACAAAATAAAGTGCAGCAAACAAGATGACAATCGTTCCTAAAATTATCAGCATTTTCTTTTTCATGTATGTTTTCCTCCCGGGTTTTTCAATAACAAGCTATGCAATACAACGATACTGATAAATGCAATACCGGCCATGAATGGAATCGTGATAAAACCAGCATAATTAACGTACTCCGTATTGCACGGAATCGCACCACACGCACCACCAGCTTCCTGCAATGCGGGCAGTTTTTGCACCGAATAATGATAAACCGACACCATTACTCCAATTCCGCTTAAAATCAAACCTGGCAATGCAATGGCTGCATTCTTCCTGATAAGCGCAGTCCCGTAAATAATAACGAGTGGATACATTAAAATCCGCTGATACCAGCATAATTCGCACGGGGTATACCCCATTACTTCCGAATAAAACAGGCTGCCTAGCATGCCAATCAGTGACAGCGTCCAAATAATCATCATGAATGTCTCATTCGGTTTCGTATCTCCCATGTCGGCACGCCCCCCTAATTATATACGTTTGTATTATACTAGAATCCTTCTTTCAGATTCAATTAATTAGTTTATCGTTTCAGCCTCCATCTCAAGTCGAAGATCCATTCCTCTTTGTACACAGCCATTCATAAACATGAATCAATGTCATGAGGAAAATAAATCCAAAAATGAACCCAGCGAATACATCTGTCAAATAATGCACATTAATCACATAGCGGCTGATGCCGATCAAAAAAATTAGGAGTGCCAAAACAGACTGAAGCACAACAGCCTGTTTGCCTGAATGGATTTTTACCGAGGAGATAGGCAAGAAAACCGTAACAGACCATTGGGATCATCGCATGTCCCGATGGAAAACTGTACCCTTCCGCATTAGCCGCAATGAAAATACTCGGCCGCTCCCGCTCAACAAGCTGTTTAATCAGGATATTCAGCCCATAGGATGACAACGTGCCAAGCCCAAAAACAACCGCTGGAAGCCAGTCACGAAACAGCCGCCATAACACCATTGACATAATAACGACAAACGGTATCAGAAAAGTGCCGGAACCCAATTCGGTAATCCAGCGAAAAATGGTGTATGTATTGGTCCCTGCTAATTCCTCCACATAGGCACGTGTCAGCTGATCCATATACAGTTGCTGTCCACTGATGATGCGAACAATCCAAATGCCCGTTGTTAGCAGTACAATGGTAACGAAAATAACAGTCACATTACTCGATGATCTCTTTGACAATGATACATCCTCCTGCCGCGCTCCTGCATCTTTTTCATGTTCATAAACGGAAATATAATAATTTCCACTCTTTGTCCACATCATACCTTATTTCATGTTTGAAAAAAATATTATGTGGAAATATATTTATATGCTCGCATTATAAATGCGTGTTCAAAAAGGAGGATAAAAAGGACCGAGAATTTCAAGGCGGTGAAGCTTTGAGTAGCGGAGTGTATGCAAATTAATACATGAGCGACGGAAAAGCAAGCCAACGAAGAAATTCGATGCGTCATTTTTACCGGACTTTTTGAACAACCTCTATAAAGAAAGGTTGGGGTAAGATATGGATCAAAACATACAAAACCTAATTGATGGATTGAACGAAGACTTGGCACATGAATATGGTGCTGCGATTCAGTACACGTATAGCGCATCGGTCGTATCCGGATTGTACCGCTCTGCATTGAAACCTTTTTTTGAAAATGAAATAAATGATGAAATGGGTCATGCCCTGTATTTGTCTGAAAAATCAAATCACTCGGCGGAACACCAACAACCAAATCTGCAGACATCCCACAGCCAACCGATGTAAAAGACTTATTGGAAGCAGCCCTGGAAGCAGAAAAAGATACCATTAGCCGATACGAAACACGCAAACAGCAAGCAGAAAAAGCGGGCTACACCGAACTTGTCGTCAAACTGGAAGACATGATTGCCGACGAAACAGGCCACAAAGAAGAAATCGAACGGCTGCTAACTGACCCTAGAGTACATTCTTAATGAATGGCTGTTTCTAAAAGATTGTTGCCTATGAATGGAGAAAAACTGCTAGATACTCTGAGCAGCCCGAATACACGTAGACTCCTGCGGGAAGTACGAGATAGGCAAGACCCCACAGGGCTCTGCCCGAGGAGGCTTGCCACTCGCCCGCGGAAAGCGAAGTGGATTCGGGTTGCGGACTAAAATAAAACAATCTGTACGAAAGTTCCTAATGAAAAAGGACTGCTCATCACGGGCAGTCCTTTTTCATAATTCTGTCCTCTTACGCACCATCTTTTTGCAATCAATGTTATAATGATGGGAAAAGGCTTAGAGGGGGCTATTGCATTGCTTAACGCGATACATAACAAACTGGATGAGCTATTTCCGGAAATGGTTGATATTCGCCGTTACCTGCACCAGTATCCGGAAGTATCGTTCCAGGAAACGAAAACAGCACAATATATCGCCGATTACTACGAGGAACTAGGCATCCCCTATGAAAAGAATGTCGGCGGCAACGGGGTTATTGCCACGATGAAAGGCGGCAAACCGGGCAAGAGGATTGCACTAAGGGCTGATTTTGACGCATTGCCGATTCAGGACGAGAAAGATGTCCCGTATAAATCAAAAGTAGACGGTGTGATGCACGCTTGTGGGCACGATGGACATACGGCTTCCCTTTTGACTTTGGCCAAAACAATGAAGGACTTTCAGGACGAACTGCCGGGGACCATCCTTTTCCTGCATCAGCATGCAGAAGAATATGCACCGGGGGGAGCGAAGCCTATTATCGAATCCGGTGCGCTTAATAATGCGGATGCCGTGTTCGGAACGCATCTGTGGGCAACAACCCCACTCGGCGTGCTCCAGACTTCCAAAGGCGCGTTCATGGCTGGACCGGACCGTTTCGAAATTACCATTCAAGGTCAAGGCGGGCACGGCGGCTATCCACATGAGACAAAAGACGCCATCACCATTGGATCGCAGGTTGTCTCCCAACTGCAACAAATTGTTTCGCGACGGCTTGACCCACTGGAAACAGCTGTCATCTCCATCGGTCAATTCGAAGCCGGTAATGCATTCAATGTCATTGCCGACAAAGCAAGACTCGTCGGAACCGTTCGCTACCTTGCAAACGATGTTCAGGAGAAAATAATAAGCGAAATGGAAAAGGTTGTGAAAGGTATTTGCGACACGAATGATGCCACTTACTCCATCAACTATGAAAAAGGCTATCCGCCCCTTGTAAATAATGCAGAAGAAGCCGAGCTGGTACTTCATGCGTCCGAAAACGTAAAAGAAATTCACACAGCTGAAGAAATAAAACCGGTTATGGCCGGGGGAAGATTTTGCCTACTACACGATAGAAAAGCCGGGTGCCTATTTTTTTACAGGTGCGCAAAAGATGACAGCCCTTATCCGCACCACCACCCGAAATTTGATATTGATGAACGGGCGATTCCTATTGCCGCCAAGACACTCATAGCTGCCTACTTGGCGTATCAGGAACAATAAACTGTCATTGGTGCCAACAAAATAACGCTCAGAGCGGAAATTTTCTCTGAGCGTTATAGGAAAAAGCGCGAGCAAGGAATAGACCTCACCCAGCTGCTAAACTCAGGGAGGTCTATTTTTCTGGTCTGTAATCGTTACAACGAGTGTTGCGAGAGCATCGGTTGTAAAATTTTGATTATTTAACGTTTAATCAAGCAATGCACGTACTTCATCTGTTGACTCTGTCTCCATCAATCGATTTCTTAGTTCACTCGCCCCTTTAAACGCACGGACATATATCTTAAAAAAGCGACGAAGTGGTTTGAATTGACGTGGCTCTAATGTTGAATAGTTATCATGGAGATCCAGATGTAACCTTAAAAGATCAAGCAATTCTTTACTGCTATGGTCTTTCCGCTCTTTTTCAAAGGCAAATGGATTTTTAAAAATACCGCGCCCAATCATAACCCCATCAACACCATACCTGCGAACGAGATCCAAGCCAGTTTGACGGTCAGGAATATCCCCATTAATCGTCAAAAGTGTATCTGGTGCCACATGATCACGAAGTTTTTTTAATCTCCGGAATTAATTCCCAATGCGCATCCACCTTACTCATTTCTTTTTTGTGCGCAAATGAATAGAAAGATTAACAATGTCTTGTTTCAATAAATGTGTAAGCCAATCGTGCCATTCATCTACATCCGTATAACCAAGCCTTGTTTTCACACTTACAGGCAACCCTCCTGCTTTTGCTGCTTGTATTAGCTCTGCTGCAACTTCTGGGCGACGGATAAGACCGCATCCCTTCCCATTTGAGGCCACATTGGGTGCAGGACAACCCATATTAATATCCACACCGCCAAAACCTTCTTTCGCCATTCCAATACTCATTTGCCGAAAATATTCGGGTTTATCACCCCATATATGAGCCACCATCGGTTGTTCATCTTCTGTAAAAGTCAAGCGCCCACGAACACTTTGGTGCCCCTCTGGATGACAATAACTTTCCGTGTTTGTAAACTCTGTAAAAAACACATCAGGTCTAGCTGCCGCACTTACTACATGGCGGAAAACAACATCTGTCACATCTTCCATTGGTGCCAGTATAAAAACGGTCTTGGTAACTCACGCCAAAAATTATCTGTCATATTCTGTTCAAATCCTCTCATTATCGGGGTGTCAGGACAACTCCTGATGTAACCACAAAAATAAAAAGCAAAGATATCTCTGCTTCTTTTACACTTATACCATGGTTAAGCACTTTTTATCAAACGAAGCTAATATGTAATCTAACAAAACATGCTGCTTCAGCGGATGACAATAAGTTGTGCCCTCTTGAAAAAAGGGTATTAACTCTATGCTAATTTGCATTTACTTTATCAATAAATCACATCATTACAATAAAATAAGCAGACCAATTCTATTGCCTAATTGGACTGCTATTTTCTGTTTTGTACTCCAAAACCGAACCCGTCAGAATCCATCTGAGCGTTTTTTATGCAAAAACTGTCAATCAAACCATAACTTTCTTATAAACGAAACCATGAATAAACGTGTAAATGAACAAGGCTCCAACAGCCAATACGACAAGTGAACCTATCCATTCCTGCATGCTTGCAAATAGCACCGCATACAGCACGGTCTGAATCATGGCCAGCTGATAAAGCAATTTGACTAACGACCGCTGCCGCACATCCAAGCCAACCGGGTACAAATCCAGCCACATAACAGTTCGGTGATGATGATAAAGCGTGACCATCTGGAAGCTGCTCATGTACAGAAAGAGCACAGCAAACACCAGCTTCAGCCATATATTTGGGATAAAGTAAATAAACAGCCCGCCAATCACGAGAAGCCTCCCATACATCCCCAAATAATCGCCACTTCTGATAAACGCAATCCGATACAAATAATCAAATGTATGTTTTTGGTCAAACGGAACACGCTTCATCAGTGCAACCAGCCAGTGCCGACGCTTCACCTGATTTTTCAGGTGCGGAACATCAGTGAACATATTCGCAATCCGATAAACGTCTGCATCCGGCTTCGGTCTTTTTCAACCAGCAAATCCCATACAATTCCCGGCTGTTTCCCGGAGACACGCCAATCATAAATAAAGACAAACGCAAATATAATCGTCGTTATGCCTGCCCACAGCATTTCACCGCGGACCGCAAAATAAAATACCGCCACATTCAAAAGCAACCGGGCTGCCTGGTCTGTCTGCCGCACACCGGGTTCCCTGATTTTCAGCATCCACCAATTGGCAATCAGGTTCCATCCTTTAAAAATAAGCACGACAAACAGCGTCCATAAATAAACATTCCCTGCCCTGTCCGGGTAGGAAGCGAAATACAGCGGCCCGAATGCAGCACCGGCAAAAAGCAATAAATAAAGCTGGACAACAAAACTGTAAATCAGCGCGTTCCGGAAATATGGTCCCATTTTATGTTCAGCGGCGATTAGAAACACAAGATCCGGCTCTTTCAGAAGTGTCCGAACCGGGCTATAGCTGACAAGCAGACCAAACGTTCCCCCAATAATTGCCGCTGTCGGAAAGTGCTCGGGAAGTTCTGCGAGCCATCTCTGATAGTAATAAGCAGCCGCTGAAATAAAAATAGCATCGCAACAGCTATATGCCCATTAAATATGTACCGCAAATAGCGGCTTGTCTCCTTCATATGCGCAGCAAACCGCTGCTTAAAAAACGTATGCGCGTCAAACATGGCTATCTTCCTTTGTCAGTTCCACATACAAGTCATCCAATGAGGCATCCGGCATGTCAAACTCCCGCCTTAATTCAGCAAGTGTGCCGTTTGCCCTGATTTTTCCGTCATGCAGGATGACAAACCGGTCACAATTCCGCTCCGCAGTTGCCAGGATATGGGTTGACATCAGTACACCCGACCCATTTGCTTTCATCTCATCCATCCACTCCAGGTAGGATTTGATGCCGAGCGGGTCTAGTCCGACAAACGGCTCGTCCACAATATATAAAGGCGGCTCAATCAAAAATGCGCACATAATCATCACTTTTGCCGCATCCCTTTCGAAAAATGCGTCGGAAACCATTTGAGCCGTTTTTCCATCCGGAATGCTTTCAGCAATGGATCTAGCCTCTTCTCAAAAGTGGATTCCGGTATATCGTAAGCCATTGCCGTCAGCCGTAAATGCTCGTACAATGTCAATTCATCATACAGGATAGGCATCTCCGGAATATAAGCCACCTGATTCCGGTATGTATTCGGGCTGTCCTCAAAGGTCTTTCCGTTGACCGCGACCGTTCCAGTCCTGGCCTGCATCAAGCCGATAATATGCTTGATAGTCGTACTTTTCCCGCCCCATTCAGACCAATAAGCCCGACAATTTCTCCAGGATAAACGTCAAACGAAATACCATGCAGCACGTTTTTATGTGTGTATCCACCGTGTAAATCGGCGATATGCAGCAAAGGTTCCACAACTTTTCCCTCCAGTTTACTCTCTTTAAATTTTACCATGTTTCATAGGGCATTCCAAAACAAACTCGTCGACAAAAAAAAATGTGTATAAATTAACTTCCATCCGTTCAGACTATAAATGAAGCCAAGAGGATGAACAAAATCATGTAATTTCGTGATGCACACAAATGAGGTGTTTGCGATCGGCAATTAGGTGATTGGCACTCCAGGATCGAAGCCAAGCGTCTGTGATGCGAAGCAAGATCTTTCGTACCGTCTAATGCGTAAAACCAATTTGTCAGACGGTCTCAAGCAATTGGGATACTGACAAAGCGGTTGTTTGTAATCACGTTAAAAGTGCGCTTGCAGTTTAACAACATTACAAAAGTCCCCAACGTAGATGTTGTCATCCTCTTGCTTCTTAGTCAGGCCGGCTCACCACCCGTGAGTCCGGCCTGTTTCTTTTTTTTAACGTCAGAAATCATATGTTTATGGATGACCTTATTTACTATCTAAACAGATGAGATAGTCCGAACCTCGAACTTTCCACGCACAGGTGTACCTTTGGAATAAAGTTTGATCAAAAACAACAAACAAACCCCCATTTTACGGTAAATGAAAAGAACCCGTTTTGAAAAAAGATTAATCAAAACGGGTTAATTCTTTAATATTGTCACTTTTTAGTTTTATGTTTTTCTTTGCCTCACCTACAAAATAAGATAATAAACCTATTGTTAATGCTAGGACGGGAAGGTTGAATAAAATAAAATCAGGCATTACTTTACCCCCCCTTGTTATATAATCCTCTATTACTACAAACGTGCTCGTTAGCTTAACAAAGAATCTAATACAAATGGTATGATAATTAGCAATATAGAATTCAAATCATGACGATTAGACTGATGTGGTTCGGTTTAGGGAGAATGATTGGAGGTTGTACAAAGAGGACCACCTATATGGGAATGATCATCTGCTAAACGGTTTCTTCACGTTTATCGTTTTTAGTTCAGTCACACCTCAGACGACAAATGACTGCACGAGGTATCTTTCAATAAATTCAGCCAGACCATCCTGTTCATGATGACCGGTTGTAACATCTGCGGCCGCCTT
>BBCA01000064.1 GCA_001311805.1 Lentibacillus juripiscarius JCM 12147
GGCTGGCCAGCCGATTCCTTCTCCTACTCAACACCCAGCAATAATCGAGCCAGATGCACTTATGCTGTATACATCGCTTCTACCTTTTCTTGCAGCTCTTTGTCTGCAATATACTCGTCATAGCTCATTTCTTTATCCACGATGCCGTTTGGTGTGATTTCAATCAGCCGGTTGGCAATCGTTTGAATGAACTCATGGTCATGTGACGTGAACAAAATGGAGCCTTTGAATTTTTTCAGGCCGTTGTTCAACGACGTGATGGATTCCAGGTCGAGATGGTTGGTCGGCTCATCCAGAACCAGCACGTTGGCGTTCGACAGCATCATTTTCGACAGCATGCAGCGGACGCGCTCACCACCGGACAGGACACTTGCTTTCTTCAGTGCCTGTTCGCCTGAAAATAGCATGCGGCCAAGGAAACCGCGCAGGAATGTCTCGGTCTCGTCTTCCGGTGAATATTGCCGCAGCCAGTCGACCAATGGCAGGTCATTCCCGTCAAAGTAGGCGGAATTATCCCGCGGGAAGTACGATTGGGAAGTCGTTACCCCCCATTTGTACGTGCCGGCATCCGGTTCCATGTTGCCCATCAAAATTTCGAACAGCGTCGTCTTGGCAATGTCATTTTTTCCTACGAATGCAACTTTATCATCCTTATTTAATGTAAAGCTGACATTGTCGAGCACTTTTTTGCCGTTGATGGATTTGGTCAGTCCTTCGACAATCAATAGATCATTGCCGATTTCCCGCTCCGGCGTGAATGCAATATACGGATACCGCCGTGATGATGGTTTAATGTCATCGAGCGTAATGCTGTCCAGGAGCTTTTTCCGTGAGGTTGCTTGGCGCGACTTGGACGCGTTGGCGCTGAAGCGCTCGATGAAGGTTTTGAGTTCTTTAATTTTCTCTTCCTTCTTCTTATTCTCTTCTTGTGCCATTTTTGAGCGAGCTGGCTGGATTCGTACCAGAAATCATAGTTGCCGACGTAAATTTCAATTTTGCCATAGTCAACATCGGCAATGTGTGTGCATACCTTGTTTAAAAAGTGGCGGTCATGGGATACAACAATGACCGTGTTCTCATAGTTAATCAAAAATTCCTCCAGCCACTGGATGGCATGGATATCAAGCCCGTTTGTCGGCTCATCGAGAAGCAGAATTTCCGGGGTGCCAAAGAGAGCTTGAGCGAGCAATACTTTTACTTTGTGCTCCTCAGGCAGGTCGGCCATTTTTGCCGTATGCAGGGATTCATCAAGCCCAAGCCCCTTTAGAAGAACAGCTGCATCGGATTCCGCTTCCCAGCCGTTCATTTCGGCAAATTCGCCCTCAAGCTCGGCAGCGCGCATGCCATCCTCTTCGGAAAAGTCAGGCTTCATGTAAATGGCGTCTTTTTCTTGTTTGACTTTATACAATTGTTCATGCCCCATCAGGACTGTTTCCAGCACATCGTATTCTTCAAATGCGAAGTGGTCCTGTTTCAATACAGCCATCCGTTCACCCGGTGTCACGGATACATTGCCGGATTGTGGATCCACTTCACCGGAGAGCACCCGCAGAAAAGTTGACTTGCCGGCACCATTTGCGCCAATGACCCCATAGCAATTGCCGGGGGTGAATTTCAGATTGACATCTTCGAACAGTTTCTTATCGCCATATCGCAAACTTACATTATTCACAGTTATCATGCGTCAACGTCCTCCAAAAAATAGAATCAATGTAAGCGTACGAAATTTAAGCCAATTCGTCAACGTATACACATGGTTTGAGCCACATCCTTAAAGAGTCCGGCACTTCCTCCGATAGAAAACCAGCTTTATCGCATGAATGTCGAAAAAAAGACTATTCATTTTTCGATTATATGAAACAATTAGGAAAACTGCCTTTAATGGTTGGAACCAAGAGGCGCTATCATGATGAAGGGGGAAGGCGATGAGTTCGAAAACCGTTTATTTACTTTTCACGGATACCGGTACTTGCTTGGCCCGGGTGATTAATTTCGTTACACGTCAGCCGTTAAATCATGTTTCCATCACGTTTGATCCGGAATTGCGGGAGGTATATAGCTTTGGCAGGAAGCGCCCACGCAATCCATTTATTGGCGGGTTCGTGAAGGAGGATGTCCAGAGTAGTTTCCTAAGCAGCTCGGACTGTGCGCTGTATGCCTATGTACTGACGGAAGAAGATTGCCAGCGGGTGAAAAAACGGATTGCCGAAATTGAGAAAAATAAACGCCATTATAAATATAATTTCATTGGGCTGTTCGGTGTGTTGCTGCAGATTAGACTGCGCCGGGACAATGCTTTATTCTGTTCACAGTTCGTTGCAACGGTTCTTTTGGATGCCACAGCGGTAAATTTCTCCAAACCAGCTTGTTTCATGACACCGACAGACATCCGGAATCATAAAGGTATGCGGCTGGTATATGAGGGGCGCCTTGCTGACTATTGGCACAATGGGTGGCGATCACCACAACAAACAGATGCAGGTACGCCAGACAAGAAAACAATGGTGACGCCACTGACTAAAAAATCAAGCGGCTTGTCATCCGTTAAAAGGAAGCTTACAGTAGGGGTGAAGCTTCTTTTTCAGCAGGCCCCAACTGGGTTAAACCCGGAGCTGCTGCTGAAAAGACTTTGAACAAGAATTTAGAGGTGAAAGACGATGGAACGGGCAAACAACTACCGTCTGCTGCAATTGCGTGAAATACTATTCAACAATACGGATGAGTGGAATGAGCTTGGCATTGACGAACTGATTGATAAGCTGCGGCAGACGATGGGGGAGCGGGCGGTATTTGACCGGCGGACCGTCAAGCGTGATCTGGCTACACTTGATGACATGGACTTTGAAATTGTCCGCAATACGGGGAAGTTTGGCAAGACCCTCTATAGCCACCAGTCGCGTTTATTCGAGACATACCAGCTGCGGCTGATTATTGATGCGATTCTGTCCGCCCGTTTCATTACGACCAATGAAAAGAAAAAGTTAATCCAAAAGGTAAAAGAACTGACAAGCAGGCCGATTGCCAAAACATTGCCTGAGCCGATTTTGTTCAGTCAATCGTCCAACATGGATTATGAACTGGTCAAGCTGAATATTGACCGTGTGCACCGGGCAATATCGGAAGGCAAAGTGCTTACGTACCAGTACGGAAAATTTAACGTGAAAAAGGAATTTGTCTACCATCGGGACGGGATGATTTATCATGTGGAGCCATATGCGCTCATCTGGCAAAACGATTATTACTATTTAATCGGCCTATTCCAGGATAACGACGAAATTCGGCACTATCGCCTTGACCGGATCCGCAACATACGTGTAAGTGACGAAACGTTCAAAAAGCGGGATTTCGACTTGCAGGAGTATGTAAGTCAAAGTTTTCACATGTTTGCCGGGGAGGAGATGTGGATCAAAATCCGTTTCCATAATGAGCTGATAAATGTTGTGCTGGACAAGCTTGGATATGATGCGGATATCCGGGAGCTTGATGATGAGCATTTTGTCCTGTCAACGAAGGCCAAACTGTCCGATGGGCTCATCAGCTGGATACTGACGTGGGGTGACCGTGCCAAAGTTCTCTCGCCAGATCATCTTGCCGAGCGTGTCCGGGAACAGATAAACAGGATGCAGGATATGTATGCCGGGGAGTGAAGCGCTAAGGGAAGGGCCGGCCCTGTATGTCGGGGGCCCTGTGCACTTAACCAAATGTATTATTCGGTGTGTCCGCTCTCCAATTCGATCCCCAATGATTCGTAAGGCACGTCGATTTTAAAGGACAGATTGTTGGCTTCCAGGTCAAAGTGCTCTACACTGATCCGAAAGTTACTCTTGATCTGCATATCGGTTACGGCTACATAGATTTCTTCATTCGCCGGGTCGACTGTCACCCATTCCGGCATCGGCAAGTACTTCTTTAAATACTCCATAATTTTTGTTAGGAAGCTGGAGCTGTCCGACGGAGATGGATTTTTGCTTCAGGATGACATCCCCATTTTCCTGCACGAATGGCTCCAGATGAACGGATACCGGGACAGAAGAGGAAAATACAGGGAGCTCCCCGACCAATTTCACATCATCATCCAGTGTCACTCGATAATGGTGGCTGCTTTCTTCCAGCAGTTTATCGATATAGGCATTCACGAGTTCATTCAAATTCTGCTTGGTTGTACGGACGACGAATTCGGAACTGCGGCTGCTGTCTTCCTTTTCGGGCTCAGGTGTATCCGTTTCGGGAACAGGCCAGAACAGCAACGCGGCAATAAATAGGAAAATGAGTGCGTTCGCGCCGCACAGCCAGAAAAACAGCCGCTTCCATGTATTTTTTGTCTTTTTATCTTTCGGCAATGCCTGCACCCCTTCTAATCGGTGATATAATCCAGTACGCGTCTGGCAAACAATTGATAGCCCCGGTGATTAGGATGGAAATGATCATCCGCGAGTAAGTCGTCATCGCCATCTGTCGTGTTAAACAAATCGGCTATCGGGATAAAATTCGTTTGCTTAAATTGGGATGTGACCGTTTCCCCTGTCTGATTCCAATTTTTAACGATTGTATTAAGTTCTTCAATGTCCTGAAAGTAGCGCCCGAACGGGTTATAAAACCCAATCAGGTAAATAGCCGCATCGTCATTCAGATCCTTCATCGTCTGAAAAATCTCCTGAAGCTGTCTTTTGTACGTCTCCTGTGGCTGTTCGAAGTCGCTCATCTCCAGGCTGGTGAAATTTTGCTTCAGTACTTGCATAATGTCGTTGGCGCCAATCGTGATCAGGATAATGTCCGCCCTTTTGATGGATTGTTCAATTTCCGGTTTATCCAGACGCTTTAAAAGCTGATCGGATCGATTGCCGCGCTTCCCGTAATTATCGAAGGAGACGAGCTGCTTGTTCTGGTTGATTTTGCCTTCCAGAATGCCGACATACCCGCCTTCCACGACGTCATCCCCGACGCCTTGTGTCAGTGAGTCACCAATCGCGGTTACATGCATTTCTTCTTTTGTGAAAAAGTCCATCGTGCGCTGAACAGCCTCGTTTAGCAGTTCCTGCAGCTGGGAGACCGGCTCCTTAGTTGTTTCGTCAGGCTCTTCATCCTGCGCTTGAACGGTTTTATTGTCCGATTCGTCTTGTTCGGCTTCATCTGCTTTTTGTTCTTTCTGCGTGCTGGTATCCGCATTCGGACTGATCGGGCTTTCCGGCTGCTGCCACAGCAGAAAGACGCCCGCGACAAGAACTAATAACTAAAAAAATACCGAATTGCTTCTTGTTCATACGTTTCACACCTATGCTGTATAATCCTTGCTGCCGGCACCAGGTTTGCAAATAAGGAATTGGCGCCAAGTCTTTCCTGACGCAGCTGGTGAGGCTATGTTATAGTGTGCCAGCTGTCTTCTCCTGCCGTAAAGAAATTAGTGATTTGGAGCTTGGGTGGATGCTTGTATTTAAACGGTTACTACCAGTATTATTTATCCGTTTCTTTCATTATACCATGCTGCATAGTAAAAATAATCCCCGATATATCCTATGCCCCAACATACACATCCGCCCTTTCACGAAGGCGGATGCTGGTCGGTCCGGATGGCGGACGGGATTAGAAGGCAGTCAAAAGTTGGAACAGATTAATGCTTCCGTGCTCTGGGGTTGATCGTAGCTGCCGACGGGTTGATTCATGTCGCTGACGGTTGATTAAAACGTTTACGGGTTGATATATCCGGGGCACGTGTTGATATCCTGCGCCGACCAGTTGATTCATGCCACAAATCGGACGATATCTCACAGCCTTTTTTAATGCGACTGTAATCATTTCAATTAAAAAAGGAGCTTTGCACGGTGTTACGTACAATAGCTCTTTTCTAATTACAGATGCGGCTGTAAAAGCAATCTTAATAGGCTGATACGGTTTCACTTTTCAAAAAGGAACGGATAAGCGACCCCCACTTATCAAATTCAGTCAGGAAGCCGTCGTGGCCAAAATCTGTCTGAATATGATGATAGGTGCTGTTAGGCAATTCATTGGATAACTGCTTGATGACGGGGGGGTTCATAGACGAGATCTTTGTCAAAGCTCATGACAAGTGTTGGCTGGTGCAGCTGTTTGGCCGCTTGTTTCCAGCCGCCGCGGCCGCCTCCGATATCATGATTGTTCATCGCCTCCAGCAATGTAAGGTAGCTATTGGGATCAAACCGGCTAATCAGTTTTTGCCCCTGATAATCCAAATAAGTGCTCACGTCAAATGCATCGTCGGTCTGTTTTCGGCCGAACCGCGCCCTGAAAAAGATCCGGACTTCGGTACGTGACCATGCCAACCATCCGGGCGACAGCAAGCCCGTTCACTGCATCGTAATGACCACTTTGCCAGTTTGGGTCCTGCCTGATAGCAGTACTGGCGATATGGTTGAAGGCGATGCCATAGTCAGAGAAAACCGGTGTTGCTGCAAGGACAATGAGTTTTTCCATGAAGTTTGGATAGAGAAGGCCCCATTCCAGTACTTGCATACCGCCGAGCGATCCGCCGATGACCGCTTCGGCTTCTGTGATACCAAGCTTTTTCATTGCCTGATGCTGTGCATGGACCATATCCCTAACGGTAATCGGGGGAAAGTCACACGCATAGGCGCTGCCGGTTCTCGGGTTAGTAGAAGCGGGTCCAGTTGATCCGTCACAGCCGCCAAGGACATTGAGGGTCAGCACCCGATAATGGTCTGTATTAATCGGTTTGTCAGATCCAATCAGCCCGCTCCACCAGCCGGGATTGGTCTCGGTGCCAATAGCCAGATGGTTGCCTGTCAGTGCATGGCATACCAGAATAACAGGTGCGTCAGCCGGTCCGCTCCGTTCGTAAGCCATCGTAACATCAGCAATCGTGTCGCCTGATTCTGTCTGGAAAGGACCAATGGAAATGCTTCCCGTTTGCATCCTGGTGGCCGTGTTGTTCATCTGTGACCCGCTCCTTTTTCACCAAATTAATTTCCGTACAAAAGCCGGCCCGCATACCGTTTGCCCATCATCATCCGATGAAGACAAACGGACGGGCCTATACCTATATCAAACGTTGACAACTACTTGCTGGGCATTGCCGCTGCGCAGGCGTGCGGCTTCTTCAAAAGCATCTTTACCGGAAATAACGGTGATGCCTGCTGCAGTGGCTTTATCAACGGTTTCCGCAGCTGGCTGGGGCTGGACAGTCCACAGAATGCTGCCACCTTTTTGCGCCAGCTGGTCAATTAGTTCTGGTGCCAGCGACGCGTCTGAAGTCAGGACAGCATCAATTGTTGCAGGAGTTTCCGGCAATTCGATGCTGGCTGCTGCATCGGCGCTGGTTGTCTCGATACGAACGATTTGGAATCCGAGCTGCTCCAGCTGTTTGGCCTGACGGGACGCACTATCCGTTTCACCTTTTTCAATAACAGCGATCGTTTTTTACGGAGCCCTCCATCGGCCCTGTCAAACGGTGATGAAAGAAGCCAGCTGATCGCGTCATCTTCAGTTGTCTTGATGGTTGGCGCTTCACCGGTTGCTTTGGCGATGGCCTGATCAAGATCTGCCAGCGTGTCTTCGGTTGATTCCAGTCCAATTGCCAGACGGACAAGTTCTTCCGTTACACCGCTTTTGACAAGATCCTTATCACTAAGCTGCTGGTGGGTCGTTGAAGCCGGGTGAATAATTAGTGATTTGGCATCACCAACATTGGCAACGTGTGACCAGAGTGTGATGTTGTCAATCAATTTCTTCCGGCGTCACGTCCGCCTTTAATGCCAAATGTAATAATCGAGCCATATCCATTCTGCAAATATTTTTTGGCCATTTCATGGGACGGATGGTCTTTCAAGCCAGGGTAATTGACCCATTCCACGGCTGGATGCGCCTGCAAGTAAGCAGCAACTTTTTCCGCATTTTGGTTATGACGTTCGATGCGCAGATGGAGCGTCTCCAATCCCTGAAGCAGCAGAAAGGCATTTTGCGGACTTAAGCAGGCACCGATGTCACGCAGCATCTGGACTCTTAATTTCGTCGCAAATGCAGCTGGTTCAACGTCGACATACCGCAGGCCATGATAGCTCTCATCCGGTTCAGTTAATCCCGGGAATTTGCCATTGGCCCAGTTGAATCGTCCGCCGTCAACAACAACACCGGCGATGGCTGTTCCGTGACCGCCAATCCATTTTGTTGCAGAGTGGACGACAATGTCAGCGCCCCATGTGAGCGGTTTGGTGACATATGGTGTTGCAAATGTATTATCAATAATCAGTGGAATACCGTGGTCATGGGCGATACTGCCAATTGTCTCGATGTCGAGCACATTCAGACTCGGGTTCGTGATGATTTCGCCAAAAATAGCTTTCGTTTTGTCAGTGATGGCATTTTGGATTTCATCCGGGTCCGTTCCATCGACAAAATAACATCGATCCCGTATTTTGGCAGCGTGTTCGCGAAAAGGTTGTACGTGCCGCCATACAGATTGCTGTCGGCAATGATCTCATCACCGCTGCCTGCGATATTCAGAATCGAAAGCGTAATGGCCGCCATGCCGGAAGAGGTAGCCACTGCAGCTGATCCGTCTTCCAGAAGTGCTATCCGCTGTTCGAATGCGTCAATCGTCGGGTTGCCGATACGAGTGTAAATGTTTCCCGGTTCCGCTAATCCGAACAGATTTTGCGCGTGCTCGGAGTCCCTGAATACATAGGATGTCGTCTGATAGATTGGCACCGCCCGTGACCCTGTTGCCGGATCCGGCTCCTGCCCGCCATGCAGAAATTGTGTTTCCTGATTGTGCAGATGAAAGTTTGTCATAAAAAATTCCTCCTTTTGGGTTACGTACTTTATTTTTGAACCTGTTCCATTTCGTCTGGAGGAAGAGGAGAAATGAAAAAGCCCCCTTCCATAAGAGAAGAGGGCTTTGTGTTTGAAACCGTCCTCCTCTTATCTTCCAGATCTCTACTGACCTGTAGGATTTAGCACCTTGCAAGACAAATCTTGCCGGTTGCCGGGCTTCGCAGGGCCTATCCCTCCACCGCTCTTGATAAGAGATGAAATTGTATTAATTTAATGAACATTATATACATGTGTTCATCTGAAAGTCAACAGGAAAATTGAAAAAAGTTAATTTCCTGCCTGACGCCGCACTGGCCTGCGATAGGTTGCACCCATATACAGGATCAAAGCAATCCAAATGAGCACAAATGATAACAAGTGTGCTGTGGAGAACGTTTCCCTGTACACAAACACACCGAGGATAAGCATGATGGTCGGAGCAATATACTGCAAAAAGCCAATCATCGATAATGGAATCTCTTTTGCTCCGAACGCAAACAGAAGCAAGGGCACAGCTGTTGCCACACCCGCACCAATCAGCAAAAGCCCTGTACCGGAAAACATAACAGCGCCCGATAGAGACTCCCCACTGAATAGAAACAGATACAATAGCGCCAGCGGAGTAACGATGATCGTTTCAACCGTCAGCCCGAACATGGCGCTGATATCCACCGTTTTTTTCAGCAGCCCGTATAAAGCAAACGTCAATGCCAACAGAATGGAGACCCATGGAAATACCCCGAAACTGACAGTCAGGTTAATGACGCCGATTGCGGCCAAATGAATGAAAAATTTGCCGCCGTGTCAGTGTTTCCTTGAGCACGACCATTCCCAGCAGGATACTGACAAGCGGGTTAATGTAATAACCGAGACTGGCCTGAATGACGTGATCATTATTCACCGCCCAGATGTAGGTGAGCCAGTTCATACTGATAACGACCGATGCCAGCGAGATACCGATCAGTTTCTTTTTATCTCTCAGAATGACTTTACATTCATGGATGAACGGCCTCCATTTCCTTACAGATAATACAACAATAATCATAAAGACAAATGACCAAATGATACGATGAGCAAGTATTTCACCGGCCGAAACCGCATCCAGCAGTTTCCAATAAATCGGCAAAAATCCCCACAAAATATACGCACCTGTCGCATACAAAATGCCTATTTTGTTTGCCTGGTTCATCTCGGGAACCCCCTTTATTCAAATGATTAAAACTTAATGAGTGCAGCGCTGATGAGCTGTCTTTTTGCGCAGCAAACAGGCTGTCGTGTGTTTGTAAATAAGCCAATTTTAGAATCTATTTTGAAAAAAGGCAATTATGATGCACTGCAATGGGAGCATATTTTTGTGGAATGGTTCCTGGCACTTTTTTTTTTTGCGGCATAGTGAAAGATACTTGCGCTAATGGGATGATAGCTTTGCTTTAAGGTTGATACTTACAAACTGGTTAATACTTGCGGGCGACCGGTTGATATTTCCCGCATTCGGGTTGATTCTTCCGTAAACTAGTTGATACTTGCGGGTGACCGGTCGATATCCTGCGCGAACCGGTTGATATATCCCGCATTCCGGTTGATTCTCTCGTAAACGGGTCGATACTTGCGGGCGACCGGTCGATATCTCATGCGCACCGGTTGATATCTCCCGCATTCCGGTTGATTCTCTCGTAAACGGGTTGATTCTCGGCAGCAACCGGTCGATATTCCGCGCAAACCGGTTGATATCTCCCGCATTCCGGTTGATTCTTCCGTGAACGGGTTGATACTTGCGGGCGACCGGTTGATATCCTGCGCGAACCGGTTGATATCTCCCGCATTCGGTTGATAATCTCCGCAAATAGGTCGATACCCCCACGAATAAATGGATAACCCTGCTATCGGACACCCTCCCAATTCAAACAGTATCTTTTTCATCACCCTCAGTAGAAAAAACGCTTTCAAATTACTGGCAAATGGAATATGATAATAGTATAGAAGGTTGTTAGTTTTCAGATTTCAAACAGGGAGGTATTTTGGCGATGGCGAATAACGATAAGTATTTTGAAACGTCTGTTATCCATGATGGCTATAATCCGGACTATATGCTGGGGAGTCTCTCAAGTCCTTTGTTCCAGACATCGACGTTCACGTTTGAAACAGCGGAGCAGGGGGAGCGCCGTTTTGCCGGAATGGAGGATGGTTATATTTATTCACGGCTGGGCAATCCAACGGTCTCAGTTCTGGAGGAGAAAATGGCGGCACTGGAAAATGGGGAGCGCGGGCTGGCATTCGGTTCAGGAATGGCGGCTGTTTCGGCAATTCTGATTGCGCTCACAAAGGCAAATGATCATATTTTATGTTCGTCAGGTTTGTATGGGTGCACGTTTGGACTTCTGACGATGATGGAGGAGAAGTACAATATAACGCATGACTTTTCCGACATGCGCACGAAAGAGGAGATTCGCTCACATATCAAGTCTGAAACAGCGTGCATCTATGTCGAGACGCCAATCAACCCGACGATGAAGCTGATCGACTTGGAAATGGTAGCCGAGGTTGCACACGAATATAATATCCCGGTGGTCGTCGATAATACATTTTCATCCCCGTATTTGCAGCGGCCGCTTGATTTGGGCTGTGATGTCGTTCTGCACAGTGCTACCAAATACATTGGCGGGCACGGGGACGTCATTGCCGGGGTCGCTGTCGGGAAAAAGGACTTTCTCGATGAGGTGGCGATGACGACGCTAAAAGATATTGGCGGTGTGATGGCCCCATTTGATGCATGGCTGCTGATCCGCGGGCTGAAAACATTGCCGATTCGGCTGGACCGGCATTGTGATAATGCGGAGAAAATGTTCGAGCGGCTCCGTCAGCATCCGAAAGTGGCTCGTGTCTATTATCCGAATGATGACACGCATCCTGATTATCCGATCCGGCAAAAGCAGATGAAACGCGGCGGCGGTGTTCTGTCGTTTGAAATCGACGGGACAAAAGCGGAGGCACAGCAACTGCTGAACAGCCTGAACTTCATCAAAATTGCTGTCAGTCTTGGGGATGCGGAAACATTGATTCAGCATCCGGCTACGATGACCCATGCGGTTGTTCCGGAAGCATCACGCACGGAAATGGGCATCAGTGACCAGCTGATTCGCTTATCGGTCGGTCTTGAGGCTTGGGTGGATGTCTGGGCTGATTTGGAACAGGCATTGAATCAACTGCAAACAGCAGGAACATATACAACTGTAAAGGAATAAACCCCACCTCAAGGTGCAGGCGCCTGTACAAGATTAACGCCTTTCAGCTCTGGATAAGAAAAATGCTAGTGCTTACAGCAGATCAATAACAGAAGTAGTAAAAATAAAAAACGCTTAGATGTAATTAGATGTAATTCTGAGCGTTTTTTCAGCTTCTTATTCAACGTGCCGATACTTTAAACCATTCAGACTCTAAAAGTTAAAACATTTTTCCATTTTTAACAGTCTCGAGGTCCGTAATAATTTGATTGATTTGTTTCTTTAGCCATTTGGACTTTTTAAAGCTTAGCAGGTATAAAATTTTAAATAAATAAAGGTCAAACGTAGAAGTACCAACCTTATCCTGATTAGCAATGATATTCATAAGCTCACCTCCAACCTTTTACCGATTAAGTGCTACCGTTAACCATATTATACTCCATATTCAAGAAGGAGAAAACTGCCTATCCACAGAAAAAATTGCAATTTGAGTTATGAGATACATTGCAAATTCAAAGGATGAGAGTTTTCGTTCACGTTTCGTTTTTCAAATGTCTAACATGAAAAAACGAACACAACAGCAGTATTGCTATAGATAATTCATATATGCTTGCCAAGATGCTAATCAAAAGCATTCCCCCCCTGTTTGATTTAAACAAAACCAGACCATTGTTAAACAATCTCTATAGGAAAAATTATAAACCAACACAAAGTAACTTGCCACGCCGACTTTAGAACCTGTTTTTTCAATGGAGCAATACCTTGTGAATTCCACCCAGGACCATTGGTATGTTATTTCTGTTTCGGGATGCTTTCCGGCGGGTATGATGCGGTAAAGGTGCATACGCTAGAAGAAGACCATTGCCGGATTACAGTAGAGAGGAAAATTATGCTATATTAAGGGTGATGGGATTGCTGATAAAGTGAGGTTTTGTCTGTGGGATTCTGGTCACTGTTTTTAGGGTGCATTCTTGTATTTAATATTGCCTTGGCACTGACAATTATTTTCTGGAGCGCAAGGATGCGACTGCAACATGGGCGTGGCTGATGGTGCTCATGTTCATCCCGATTGCCGGATTCATTTTATATTTAATTTTTGGGAGACGCATCAGCGGCGAGCGTATTTTTACGTGGGATACGAAAAGCAAGCTCGGTGTGAAAAAGGCTGTGCAGGAACAGCTGCGCGCGATGGAAGAGGATGAGTTTCCATTTAAACATCGGGGGCTGTCCGCGTACAAGGATCTTTTTATTTGCATTTGCGCAATGATGATGCCATTTTCACACAGGATAACAGTGTCCGGATTTTCACTGATGGGGAAGAGAAGTTTGCTGCACTATTGGAGGACCTGGACCGTGCGGAGGACCATATCCACCTCCTGTACTATATTCTCCGGCATGATCAATTAGGCAGAAAAATTGCCGATATTCTGATCAGAAAGGCCAGACAAGGAGTGGAAGTGCGGGTGCTGTTTGATGATATGGGCTCGCGGAGAATAAGCAGGAAGTATCTGAACCGCATGCGCAAAGCGGGTATTGAGATTGAGTCCTTCTTTCCGCCGAAGATACCGAAAGTCAATCTGAAAATCAATTACCGGAATCACCGGAAATTGGCCATTATGGACGGGAAAATTGGCTACATCGGCGGGTTTAATATTGGTGATGAGTACCTCGGGCATAATAAGCGGTTTGGCTATTGGCGTGATACGCATTTGCGTATATGCGGCGATGCGGTGGCAAATATGCAGACACGCTTCATTCTCGACTGGAACCAGGCATCCCGCAATGATATTATGTATGCGGATCGCTATTATGATCATGAACCGTGTGGTGATGTCGGGGTACAGATTGTTTCCAGCGGGCCGGATTCCGACTGGGAGCAGATTAAGAATGGCTATATTAAGATGATTATGTCGGCAAAAGAATATGTGTACATCCAGACGCCGTATTTCATTCCGGATGACAGCCTGCAGGATATACTGCGGATTGCGTCTTTGTCGGGAGTCGATGTGAAAGTTATGATCCCCAACAAGCCGGACCATCCGTTCGTCTATTGGGCGACGATGTCCTATGTCGGGGATCTGCTTACGCCGGGGCAGAAGTGTATATTTACCAGAATGGGTTTCTGCACGCCAAGACCATCATTGTGGATGGAAAAATTGCCTCCGTTGGCACAGCCAATATTGATGTACGCAGTTTCCGGCTCAATTTTGAAGTAAACGCCTTTTTATATGATCAGGGATTGTCGGAGCGGCTACTCGCGGCATTCAAAGAAGACATTGCCGTTTCCACGCAAATGACAAAGAAACTGTACGTGAAACGTTCGCTGGGCATTCGTTTCAAAGAATCGTTTTCACGGCTGCTTTCGCCGATATTGTAGCCATCCAATGAGTAAACCGTACAAGGATGTGCAGACTAATTACACAACAATAGGTAATAGGAACATGGAGGAATAAATATGGAATCGAAACCTTGCAGAAATTCACTGGCTATTAAAACATCACACGTGCTGCCGCCGGACACGAACAATCATGGGACACTTTTCGGGGGTAAACTGATGGCACATATAGATGATGTGGCCGCTATTGCCGCTGTCCGTCATGCTCGAAAGCTGGTTGTCACCGCATCAACGGATTCTGTTGACTTTCTGGCACCGGTCAAAGAAGGGGACTCCGTCTGTGTCGAAGCATTTGTAACGTGGACGCACACCACGTCGATGGAAGTTTTTGTCAAGGCAGTTACCGAAAATTTACTGACGGGAAGCCGGAAAGTCTGCACGACAGCCTTTTTGACGTTTGTCGCGATTGATGACGATGGCAAGCCGACTTCCATTCCAAAGGTGTATCCGGAAACCGACCAGGAAAAAAAGCTGAATGAATCCGCGCCGGAACGTGCTGAACAGCGGAAGAAGCGGCGGGAGCACTCCAAAGAAATGGCCGCAACATTCGGCACCGATTATCCTTGGAATCAAAATGTATAATTTATCTTTCCGGCTTGACTTTTCAAAATAGCCCTTTTTCCATTATGATA
>BBCA01000065.1 GCA_001311805.1 Lentibacillus juripiscarius JCM 12147
AGACCACTTTTGGGGGGCTTTTGGACTTGAGAAGCCTTCTCTCGGACTTTTCGGCGGTGCTTTCCCGCGAGCCATAGCAAGCCCCTGTTCTATAAATTATTTGAATTTCAGATTTAAGGTCTGTCATGAAGGATCCCTGTAACGATAATTATATTGATAATAAAAAACTCGTTTTTCAGTCGTAAAAGAGTATTTCCCCCAAACGTCCTTACTGTCACTTGTCTCTTCTGTCTCGACCATTTTCATTTCACCAGAATCCAATTTCATTATTTCAGAATCGATTACTTTTAGTTCTTCTTGGTTTTTATTTGCTGCACGAATCTTGACCTGCACCTCCTTGGTACCATCCAGATTACTGCGAACATAAAACACATTATTATATTTCTTATCACAGTTTCTTATATTTAAGCAACTATCCTCAGAGCGAACCAGTACTAACGAAATATCTTCATTTTTGGTGTGTCTTCCATTGCATTCACTGCATCATTTAGGGTTACTGCATAAGCTATTTTTGTCCGATTGGTACAAACCACAGAAAGAAAAACAACATCACTCCAGCCAGTACACCGGAAAAGAGCCATATTGCTTTTGGATTATGAAGTGTTTTCGGGAGATTTTTACGGCGGGCAATTATTGTAGAAATAATATTAATGACTGCAATAACTGCCCACAGTGCTCCAACCGCGATAAGCCCAATAATACTCGAAAAACTGTTTAGAAAGAATGCCAGATTGTAGGTAGAAAAAGATAGACATTTAGCGCTAAACTGACTGCAGTTATCACCATGAGCAATATTAATGGGCCTTTCCAATTGACGTGATCTCTTTTGCCATTTTTGACATCAATCATGGACCATATAATCCAGATAAAAGGGATGCAATAAATGATGGCCACTATTCCAACATATAACAAAAGACTATAACATCCTTTCAATTATCTAATTCTTGTTCAGTAACCGGTTTGAAACCGGCATTTAAACAATGCAACCCAGTCGCAAATACTGATAGAGTTATCCCTATTACCATCAAGTACTATTTAAGTAATACCTTTCCGTTTAAAATAAAAGTTGCGTATTTGAAGGTATTGTTACAAATAAATAGAAATGAAGTACGAGACCTCATACTCCATTTCAAATTCCCATTGATTGAGGGATTGTTAAGGCCATTTGATAATAAGATAGGATGCTGATTTTCAAATCTTACCTTTTTAAAAAGCATTATTACCCTCTTTCACCCTTATCGAATTCATATGATTTTTCGCATTAAAGGAAGACCCAAGCCGACAACTATGGCTGTTATTGGAAAGCCTCCGGAACCTGCCAGCCATTCAATAACCGTGACTGGTACGAAAATGGCATAGATAAAAATCATTAAAACCAGATAAAACCTTCTCCAGCGTTTTTCGGATTTAGACATCTTCTCTTCTCCCTTCAAAAATGTTGGTTAACCTTCATCCTCCAGTTCAAAATTATACTCCTCTGCCAAATCTTCCATCTTTTGATCGGCCTTTTGTGCTTTCTCACCAGCTTCGATATATTTTTCATCGGCCTCCATAATTATTTCATTCGCTTCTTCTTCACTAATCGATTGATTGACCATTTTTTCCAGTACGTCATATTTCATTTGAAATGCATCATACCAGGCATCAACTTGGTCAGCCCGTAGTGAATGGTACTCCTTCACTACTTTTGATTCAGGCTCCTGTGAGTCCATATAATCCTTTATTTCGTTTACGATTGGGAATAATTCATTCTTTTGGACAGTATACGCTTCTTCAAAGGATGCCGAACTGAGTGATTTTTCGTTTAGCGTATCGATTTTCGTCAATTTACTGTTCACATTCTCAACGTAACCATTATGGTAGTCCGCTAGTTCTTCTGATTCCGCTGAAGCACAGGCAGCCAGCAACAGCAACACAGCAAAACATATAAACAGCTTTATGTTCCGATCCATTAAATCAGTCCTTATCATTAAATCAATTAAGTGAAGTCACTTCATTACCATCCCATACAATACCCAGAAAATCAATTTTAGGACCAGCAGACTCTTGATAGACATTTTCCTTAATACCTTCCATGTACCCATCAAAAGATACTGATTCCATTTCATTGGCTGCACGTACATAAAAGCGGTCGTCCTTTATTGCTAACTCCGCTCCATCCAATACACCATCATTTGCAAGAATTGCGCTTCTTGTTTTATCAATAACCTTTGATTCAATATCCTCGTCTGCAAGCAACTCATTCAGCTTACTTCTGACCACGTCTTTATTAAGTTCTTCCGATAAAACCTGATCAAACGCTTCCAGTTCAATCTCATTAGCTGTCCAGTCAGCATAATTTTCTGAGCCTGATAATTCGGATGCTCTGTCATCAACCATTTCTTCAATATCTTCAAAGAATGCCTGAAGTGCTCCCTCCAACGTTTCATCTTCATATTCATACACTACACGGCGTACTTCTTCATACAAAACACTTGATGCAGCCATGCTAGCCTGTTGCACGGTAGTACTAGACTGTTCCTTTGTAGCCAAAACCCCACCTAGGTTCACAACAAAATCAGCAAGATCATAATAATACTTAACATGCCAAGCACAAATAGGGCAATATTACCATCTTCATTTTGAAATCGTTTCATTAACTTCATTCAATCACCCTGCTGCTGGCCGTTGCTGAATATGGAATAGAAGGTATTGTATAACCAAATAATTCGCTTGGCAAAAAACCAAACGTATTTCTACATTTGCTTCAGCAGTGAACTCTTTACTCCCCAGGCTTGACCCTGATACTCCCTGACTCTGCAGATAATTACCGGTAGTCGAAAGAATGTTATTTGCCGCCGCACTTGCTTCACCTGCATTCTGGGTTATAGAATAAACTTTAGCATATTCATTGGCCGCAGACTGAGTGACCAGGACACCATTAATTCCCACAATAAATTGCCAAATAATCATCAGTAAAAGCAAAGCCAAGGGTAGAATTCCTATAAATTCAATTGTGGCTGATCCATCTTCATTTTTAAACCTTCTTTTCAATAGTTTCATAGAATGACACTCCTGGATTTTATATAAAACGAACCCTTTATTATGGCAATTTAATTTAAATTAGGATATCTCAGCCCTTTGATTAACGCCTTGTTGGACTCTGTTTGTCTTTTGATATTATCCTTCTGAACTACTTCCTTAAATTGGATTTTGACAAACTCTCCAAGTTATCCACATAAGCAGCTTGTTCAGAGCCGCTTTTAGATTTTCCTTGCCCCTCGGAATTTTATAAAGGATCCAGATCTAGTTATAGTTGAGGATACCGTAAACCTTTTCTAATTTCCACAAACCCTTTACGCCACTAATTCTACAAGTCTTTCCTGGTAATCCAAATTATTGTTTATTGCATAAAGTGCCCAAGAATGATGTTGGCTGGATAGCTATAACAACAATCGCCAATGAAACTAATATCTTTTTTAGCCACCTACTCATGTACGCTCCCACTTTCCTACACAATATGCCCTCGAACCTTGGCTTCAAGCGTTTCCAGTGCTTCACGCCACTTGAGAATAAAAGATGTCATAAGCATGATAATAAATGGATAAATAATAATATTGAGAGTCATCTGGGTGATTACCTGTGCAGCAAAATCTGCAGGTCCTGGTTTGTGATTTTCATTTTAAATCATCCTTTAAAAGATAAGACAACCTGAAAACAGAGCAATTCTTCATCTTTTACGCGTTCCTTAAATCCTTTTTAAGTTTTTCATAATCGTTATCCAGAATTTGCTGATAATAAGATTTAACTTTCCTATAATATTCTCTTTCACTTATATCCGCCATATCTTCAACATAGCTGATTCTGACAATCTCTGACCTAAGCTTTTTTACTGCCGGCAAACTCTTCTGCATACCTCTGAATCTCCACATTAGATAATTCATTTACAGCAGGGTTTTCTTTTACATTCTTTTCTATAAAAGCAAAGTTGTCTGCCATATCAAATGAGATATTCAACTGTCTGAACTGAATGTAATCCAGCTCAAGTAAAATTTCCTGAAGATATTCGATATCTGCTATCGTATATTTCTTACCTTCTTCAATCTTTTGTTCAATGAATTTTTGATAACCGTCCATCAGTCCAATATGCCTATTTTGATATTCAAAAATGGAATGAATCGCTTCCAGACACTTTTGGTAATTCATTCTTTCTTTTTCTGTTAACCCGGATGTCTGCATAACAGTTTTCAAAAAGATTGCATTTTATGGTAAGCTTGCATATTGATGTTTTGTCTTTCACTTCCATTCTTTCGAATAGTGGAAAGATAATTATATAGACTCAGTATCCATTTGTAAGCTGTATGATATTGATCTGTTTGGGTGTCAGGAGCGGTGGAAATGACAGCCGTACCCCCTTTTCCGGTTATCTTCTTTTTATAGTTGACTAGATAAAAATCATTTCCATCCAAATGCAAGTGGTGCTGAGCAATTTTATATGTTTCCAAAAACTGCTTATATTTTTTGCTTCATCAAAATGATTGATTAGTTATTGACAACTTAGACATCCTCCCTCTACTTCACGCCACTTGAGAATAAAAGATGTCATAAGCATGATAATAAATGGATAAATAATAATATTGAGAGTCATCTGGGTGATTACCTGTGCAGCGAAGGAAGACGTAATGTTAAATAACTGATATGTAACAAATATACCTAATAAAAGTTCAGCTAATCCTGCCAGCATAATGATTAACATAATCTTAAAAAATTTCTTTTTGCCAATCCGAAAACCTTCTTTAAACGAATTCCAGACTGATTTTTCATCGAAAATACTTATATACGGAATTGGAAATACTAACGCAAGGAAAATTAATCCTGGTAATACAAGAAACATAAAACCAAGGTGGTGACCACAGAAACGATACATGCAAATACGAAAACTGTAAAACCATTGGCCAAAAATGGTAAACTGAGTTTCGTAAATTGTTTTCGACCCCCTGTATATTCGTTATAAACGAAACGGATATAGGGAATTGCGCATAAAGATATAGTAATAGTGTAATAAGTCCGTAATAAATGTCTGCGACTGAATAAACAGTTAAATCGCTTGGTGTAATTGCATATATGTAATTGGTAACGAATGAATGCACCATCAATAATGGTAATGTTGTTGTCAGCATTAGAACTAATATTTTTTCGAATTTGCCTGTGTATACATCCCATGTGTATTTAAGCGGTTTTTCCATGCTATTCTCCTTGTCACCTTTTAATAACAATTATAATTTTTCCACTTTATCCTAGCTTGGATGTCTCAGTTCTTTCCTTAAAGAAGCATTAACTTTCGATAGACTTTCATAAAAACTCTTTTTTCCACCTCGATATGTTCTTCTTTTGTCAATTCAGCCATATTTGGTTGATAAGTAAGATCTTCTATTACTTTACGCTGTTTATTAGCGTTTATAGAAAATTCATCCAAGTATCTTTTAACAGTACTATTTATATGTTTTTTCACTTCCGGATTACTCAATTCCTTGATATACTTGAACTTTGGTATAGACTCATAATTTGCTACTAATTGCTGATATTGAATATAGCCTATTTCACCAAGGCAATTTGCCGCTTCATCAATATCCTTCCTTGTAAAGGATTCTAATTCACCCTCAAAATACTTCATTTCTTTGTTATAGTAGTCGTTATATATATCAATCAAGCGTTTCTGCAATTCCAAAATATTGTTTGTACTTTCCAAACAATATTCAAAGACCTCTTTGGTTTCTTGATCTAAATATTCATTACTATTTTTTAAAACTTCAGACAAAAATCTTTTATCGCAGTAAATGAATTCATGTTGATATTTGCTCTTTCTCCTCCGTGTGTAAAAATCAACGTTCCTAATTCTGCTCTTTCTAATAGTGCATCAAATGCTTTCAAATAGTCATTTTTACTAGCCTCGCCATTCGGCGAAATGATTGCAATACCTTTAGTCTGTTTTCCTTTTTCATAATTCACCATAAAATATTCATTTCCATTAATAAGATAAGAACCTGGATTAACATCGCAAGTTTCGAAAACTTTTGTACTTTTTCCTTTTTCTCAATAAGTGGGTCATTATATTTCACATTAATCACTCCCCTTTAACCATTAAATATGTGGTTAACAGAAATGAGCTATAGCTCATTTCTGTTAACTAAATAGGCCTGTAACAGCGTCCCAGCCTTTTTTAGCTATATTTTTCGTTCCTTCCCAGGCTTTCTTGCCTGTGTCTTTGATAGAATCCCAATTTTTGGCTACGGCTTTAGTAACTTTTGATGCTCCCCAAAGGACTGCTCCACCAGCAACCATTACGCCTCCAGCCACTCTTGCACCTGGTATGGGAGTCGCAGAGGTCACAACACCAGCACTCATCAATGTGTTACCTGCGCTTTCTCCTACATCAGCCACTGCAGCAGTTTTTTCTGCCCCACTTGCATTACTATCCATCACGTCAGAAGCATTTTGCCATTTATTAAAAGTTTTAACTCCTGAATATGCTGTACCCACGGCAGCAGTGGCTACATTAAACTTGGACAAAGCCTTCTCAATTCCAGTTGGTTTTCCAACAGAAGGTTTGGCAATTACAGCTCTATTAGCTTTTGATGTATTTGCAAGGTCCTTAGCTTTATTTAAATTAGTAGCACCTTTTTTTAGCAGTACTTACCTTTCTGCCATCCTGAAAGCTTCTATATCCCTTAACTCCCTCGTTAAGATTTATAGCTGCCTCAGCTGGATCTGTTATCCTTTGATCCACTCCTGCTAATTTCAGTCCATTTACTAGCATACCCCCGTACGCTTTTGAGGCAGTTGAACCGAAACCGGAACCAGTTCTCCCAACGTCTTGGTAACGTTGATGTTTTAAACCAGCCTCGACGAATAAAGCAGTACCGCCCATTATATCAGTAGTGACATATTTCATTATATCCGCAGCACTAACGTCAGTTCCATCTCCATTGGTGCCTGTTCCGACTGTTCTTTGGCCTGATGTTCCATTTCCAATCGTACCGTTTCCGTTAAACCCGTTCTTTGACCATAGATCACCAGTTGTTCCATTTCCGTTGAATCCGGATTGTAACCACGGATAACCATTGGTGCCATCACCTTGAAATCCATTCTTCCCCCCATTCGTTACCCGAAGTTCCATTTCCATTAAAACCGGATTGTGACCATGGATCGCCAGAAGAGCCATCCTGTGACCACCCATCTGCATACCATCCCTCTAAATACCAAGGAATGTGCGACCAGTCATAGCCTCCACCAGCTTCATTTCCCGAGGGAGGAGCTTCAGTACCTTCACCTTGCCAAGTGTCACCATTCCACGTTTCACCTTGCCATTTTAAATTGGAACCATCCCATGGGTTCCCGTTCCAGGTGTCGCCCCTCCATGTATTGCCTTCCCATGTGTCTCCACTCCAGGAACTAACAGCATAAACTGTAGGAGTTATTACTGGAAAGAACGTTATTAAAAATATAACAGCCAATAGCAAGCTTTTCTTTAACCATTTACCAATCTTTATCACCCTCTTTTACCTTGCTACAACTGGGTGTTAATTCTCAGTTTGTTCGTTGAATTTTTCCTTAATTGTTTTTTTCTTCTTGTCAATATTTTCTGCACTGATATCTTTTAGGTTATTTTCAATTTCTTTATCCATTTGCTCTAATTTATTTTTAACATTATTTACCGACTCTAATAATTTTGTTTCTGTTCAAAAGTTACTACACCGACTTCTTCAGCCAAGTTAATTGCAGCCGTTAAATTATTTCCCTGTGCAAGAGTTTTGAAGTACCAGTCATTGGTTACTTCCATAATATCAACTTTATTATTAACACTCATTGCGTCTAAATCTTGCAATGCATCTTCCTTCCATTGCTGCCATGCTTCCAAGACTTTTTCTGCACGATTAAATTCTTCCTCAAGCCCTTCTGGATCGCTGACAGTTGAGTAAATACCATCAGACACTTCAGCCATTTTTTGTAATTGTTTCTGTGCTTCAGCGTCAGCCTGGTAACCAATTATGTTGATGATTGGTTTTGATTGTGAGTCAGAAAAAGATTCAGCAACCTTAACCGGGTCTCCATCACAGGTACCTATACCATCACTTACCATATAAATCAG
Source organism: Lentibacillus juripiscarius JCM 12147 (assembly GCA_001311805.1). The sequence goes on from BBCA01000065.1 coordinate 8,129, forward strand.
ATTTGTATTGTTTTCTGCATCAAATTCTTTCAGCGCATTTTGAGATTGTTTTAAAGCCCCTGCTATCGGTGTCCAACCACTTGGCTGAAATTTATCCAATGCATTTTGAAAGTTTTCCTTTTATATGAAGAAAAACCATAAACCTGCTCTATTGCATTGCATGACATTTCCCTATCTGCATCAGAGCCGGTTCCTTTGTGCCCATAAACACGCAGAGAAACATTGGCTTCTTCAGGAACATTGGACAAAAATTTATTAATCGAATCTTTAGCTAGCTGCATGCGAGTTTTACTGCTTGCATAATTTGCCATACTGCCGCTGGCATCTAAAATGACTTCAACATTATAATTTTCTTTAAATTGGTAGCGGGCATCGGGTAAGTCCGGATTGCCAAATGAACCAAACTCCCATTTTTTCACCATGTCTTGCGGATTTGGAAAATCTCTTGAAACAAGCCAATAAATGTATCGAAAGTAACTATCCATCTCTTCATCAGATGGGTTTTCACTCATTTGAGGAAGTTTTTTCAGTTCTTTTTTTACTTCGTTCTCGTTGTCATAAACACTTGTATTGCCAAACATACCTTGATTTTGGGATACAAATCCAGCCATTTCTGTAGGAATTGGCTCCACATCCTCCAGAATTGCACTTTGTTCCACATTTGTATTAGTTCCCGCGTTTACTTTTGAATCACTTCCCTCATCATTTGCAGCATCAATGGATTTCTTCGATGTTTCCTGTTTAGCTGTATTTTCGGACTCACTTGATGTATTGTTTTCATTTTCATCATCACTGCAACTGGTAATGAAAAGCAACACAGCAATGATTGACAGTATGCAGCACAACCTTTTTGCCATGAATTAAATTCTCCTTACATTACAAAGTGTATTCTTCAGTTCTAATTTGCATCAACCACCACTGCCGATTTGAGTGATTAGATCATTGAATTTTTGAACAAGTGTATCTCCAAAATCCCCACCACTAAATGCTTGTGAAACGACCCCAACAAGAATAACAATCACCGCTGCAATCCCAATCCACTCCAACGTCTGTGAACCACTTTCATCCTTCTTTAGTTCTTCAATCTTACTCATCGCCTTCGCGTAAATGCCATTCACAAATTTCATTTTCGATTCCTCCATTTTTAAAATAAATTAAAGATACTGTTTTCACCCATCAGCATATTCATGATCATCAATCCGGCAATCATCAATATGGATACAGGTGCAATTAAGAACGTTGTAACCAACGTAACCTTTGGCGAGGCTTTTGCCGCCAATTCCTTCACCTGCTCCTGACGAATTTCACGCAACTCTTCAGCTTGAATCTGGAACGTTTTTCGCTATCGGTATTCCGAGATCCATCCCCTGGATCAAGGCCTTAATTAATGACTGGAATTCCTCATTATCATTTCGCTTCAGAAGTTCACGGTAGGCCTTTTCACGTGGAACCCCAAGATCAATTTCTTGATTGAAACGTGAAAACTCCTCGCGGATGGGACCATCGAAATATCGAATCACCTCCCTTAATGCGTTATCAAGACTCACACCAGCTTGCAGACTGGTACTGACTGTGTCCATAAAATCAGGCAGCTCACTTCTAATCTGCTCCTGTCTTTTTGACCTCCCTTCTGATCAGCACAATCGGTATGAAATAGGCAATTACTGGGTTTAATACAAGCATATACTGGGAAAATGGAAGCCCGATTATAACGGATAGGAATCCGGTGCAAAAACCGATAATCAGCAAAAATATCTTCAAACCCTGAAATCGGGCGACCGTCAGCTTTAAAGGATTTCCCGATTTTCTGAGCCACTCCTCTACCATGTGATTTTCACTGAAGAAGTTTATTCGCTGGCCCAAATCAGCAAAATCATCGGCATACTTGTCATCCGGCTGAATATCTCAGCACGTCTGTTTTCTTCTTTTTTTTTTCAAATGGGTCGATATCGGTTACTTCCGATACGTGCCCCAACACATAACGCTTATCTTTAAGAAATGACCAAAAATGTTTCAAGCACAGTAAAACACAGAACCAAAAAGCAATAATTGATAAAATGATTAATGCATCCATAGGCTACACCTTTATATTTGTAATTTTTTCGAATCAGAAAGAAAGACAGTACAGTTGCAGCCAGAAAAATGATTAACATAACCAATCCAAAACCTGACCATAATGGTTCAATAAATCCGTCGATCACATTGTTCATGACAAGCAGCAAAAACACCGGTAATGCTGGTACAATAAACGAAATATATTTCTGCTCGGATGTCATTGTTTTAATAATCTGATTTAACACCTTGCGATCCTCGAACGTATTTGCCATCGTATCCAGTGTCATCGCCAAATTGCCACCTGTTTTTCTGGATAAGCAATGTTGCTATAAACAAGTTGAAGTCACGTGATGTATTGCGTTTTGCACTGTGCGGAAAGCTGTTTCCAGGTTGACTCCCAGTTTAAGCTCATTAGAGATTCGCTTAAACTCATCCCCGGCTGGTGCAGTAACTTCACGGGCAACGATATCGATTCCCTGGTTAATCGTCAATCCTGATCTTGCTGCATTACCAAGGATTCTACAGACTTCACTCAATTGATCATTAAAGCGTAATTCATAGCTGTTTTTTCGAAAATAGAATAATAGATAATTTGATACAAATAATAGTAACAATGGTAAAACCAAGCTCAATAACGGCGGCATTCCAAAAATGGAATAGAACATGACAAACAATACCAGATAACCGACCATTAATATTCCGAGATATTCTGAGGGTAATAATTTCAGATTCGCATTGTGCAGCTTATTTCTTAATTTCTCGGAAGACTCTTTTTCATCAAATCTGTCTCCCCACTTACTGATAAAACTTTTACGCTCTTCTTCAGGAAACCATTCCTTTACTTTCTGTTTCCACTCTTTCTTCTGTGATCTGTACCCAAGAAAAAATAAACACATAGGAGAAAAGATAAAACACCTAAACTATAAAGAATAGACACTGCTAGTTCCATAGCTGCTCTCCTCCCTTGGGGTAAACAAATCTTTTTCGAGGTTTATACCAAATACCTCCAGATGTGGCAAACATTTTGGAATAATTCCTGTTGGTGTAAAGTATCCTCGCACATTGCCTTCACCATCAACACCCGTGCGCTGGAATCGGAATATGTCTCTTACCTCAATCTGATTTTCTTCTGTTTTCTCAACTTCTGATACGTTTGTGATTTTCCGTGTTCCATCGGTTAGTCGCTGCACTTGCACAATATAGTCAAGCGCACCGGCAATATAATCCCGGATGACGTGCGTCGGCAAATCCATTCCAGCCATTACAACCATTCCTTCAACACGATTAATAGCGTCAAAAGGTGTATTGGCGTGAACAGTTGTCAATGAACCTTCATGACCGGTGTTCATAGCCTGCAGCATATCGAACGCCTCTGAACCTCGAACTTCACCAACAATGATACGATCTGGGCGCATACGGAGCGAGTTTTTCACTAGATTCCTGATGGTTACTTCACCGCTGCCTTCCACATTAGGGGGACGTGCTTCCATGCCAACTACATTCGACCGGTCAAATTTCAACTCTGCTGAATCCTCAATTGTGATAACACGTTCACCGTTAGGGATGGATTTGGCCAGCGCATTCAGCAATGTCGTTTTACCACTGCCAGTACCACCTGAGATAAGCAAGCTTAATTTCGTTTGCACCAATGCTTGCATAAACCTGGACATCTCATTTGTAAATGTTCCAAGATCATTTAAATCATCCATCATAAATGGTGTTTTTCGGAACTTTCGGATTGACAGTAAAGTTCCCCCTAACTGATCGGTTCAATTACTGCGTTGACACGACTTCCATCTGGGAGTCTGGCATCAACCATCGGCGAACTTTCGTCAATCCTTCGTCCAAGCGGCGCAACAACACGGTCAACAATATGCCTGACATGTGCCTCGTCTTTAAAAGAGACATTAACTCTTTCAAGACGTCCATTTTTTCGACATAAACTTCATTCGGATTATTGACAAGTATTTCTGTTATCGAATCGTCTTTCAGCAGCGGTTCCAACGGACCAAAGCCGACACTTTCATCAATCAGCATTGTTAACATCCGTTCTTTATCCTGTCGCGGAATAACTACTTTTTCCTCTGACATGAACTGATTGATGAAACGTTCAATCTTCAGACGCTTATCCGAATCACCCAAACTAGTTATCTGATCCAGATTAACTTCGGTCAGGAGTCGGGATTTATAATGCTCCACCAGCTCATTCAGATAGCCGGAATTGGAAACAATACCGGTATCCATGTCATTGTTGTCTGCTTTAGATTTTGTGTTTCTTTGAAAAAGAGACACGATACCACCACCATTTAACTATTATTTCAGCATCGAATGAACCCATTTATGTATATCCTTGGAAAATGGAGGTAGCTTTTTTCCTGAGGTTTTTTTCTTAATGGTTCACCCTGATTAATATATGCTTGAACATTTTTAATATCTTTTCTGATTTCCGACGCCACCGGATAAGTTGAAAAACGCTCCAGGTCTTTTTTGGTCAGTTCACTATCTTTTCCTTTGAAGTTAATAACAAATTCAAGTCGATCTTTTGTGATGACACCCAAACGCTGAAACAGGTTTTCTACACTTTTCAAAACACGGATGGCTACTGTATCGAGATTCATCAAATAATAAATGCGATTCGCCTCTTCCAGAATAGCTAATGTTCGTTCATCCATCCATACCGGTAAATCAACGACAATAAAATCATAATGCCGTTTACTGGCCCTTAAGAGCTTTAAAGCGAAGTCTTCCGTGATCTTTTCTGCTAATTCAGCATCTCTAGGGCTTACAAGCACATTTAAATCCGAATGCTCCTCTTTTTCCGATACATTTCGAATATGATGTTCACCAAGTTCCTCTATAACCGGAAGCAAATCAATTATGGAACGATTACTGTCAATTCCCAGAAATGTCTCAGCCCCTCCATAAAGCAAATTCAAATCTATAAACAGAACTTTTGCGGTTGATTCCAATTTCAATGTTTGTGCAAAAGTTGTACTGATCAAGGATTTTCCTGTACCGCCGCTCCCGCTATAAAAAGCGAAGATCTGTCCACCTCCACGTTTAAAACCAGATTCGGGCTCTTTTTCTTTTCTCATGTTGACTTCATTTGCCATAACTTCCAGCCGTTCCATGAAAATAAGCCCTTCACCCGGAAGCACATAAAAATCAGTGATGCCGAGCTGGTTAAGGCTTCTAAGCAGGCTAAAATTTTCTTCATCACCCACACAGACGAAAGATGAACCTGGGTGCTCAGATAACGCTGCCTGCGCATCATCTGCGGCGGATTCTCCATTATTTATGATTATAATCAAACGTGCATCTGCCTTTTTTAAGTCATTGGCAGTAACAAAATGAAGCTGAAAGGATTCATTTATTTGTTGTTCTAAAATCGATGCAATTTCTTCATTATCCCCAATAATATAAATTTCGTTTACTTTGCCCATACGGTTCCTCCAACAATATGTCTGTTAATTTTAATTTTCATTATCAGCAGCATCATCCGCCTCATCGTTCTTCTTTGACTCCTGTTCTGATGAGCCCCCTGGTTGATCCGTTTCCGCCACGTTCGCTTTCACAATCCGCAGACTATCTGCATAATTCTGCATATGTATTAACCCCGAAACCTTTTCATAAGGAACTTCCAGCTGAACACCGGAAAAATCTCCTTCATCATTGCTAGCTACTCTCGCAACCTTCACATCCTTCATAAACACTTCCGTTACCGGCTTATCTCCAAAACTATGGGAAACGATAATGTCAACCCGGTCCAATGCTGTCAGTTCCTCGTCAAAAGCTACCTGTTCTGATCGCAATACTGAGACCAACCGATTGTTAGCTTCTGTAACTGCAGACGCATCTTTCAAAATGTTCGCAGTTATAATATCTCCACCCGACAAAGGCACAACTGAAACTTTATTCATCAGCTCTTCAACATCAGTTATATGTTCATCGCGAAGAAACTGTTGTGGAATCTCGTCTGTTGTTACTTCGTCAGGTGTTATGATTTTTCTTGATGGAATTTCTCTGTCGGCCGTATAAACCGTTACCATTGTTCCTAAATCGGTGTTAAGTGCCTGAACTTTTTGCAAAACAAGAAACCCGGAAACTGCAGCCAATAAAACAGCTAGTAAAAAAAATATAATTGCTCTCCGCTTCGATTCCAGCATGTACGGTGAACCCTCTTTCTATATCTAATTAATACTTGTGACGAGAAACACTAAGAATTATCATCGCAAAAAAATAAATATGTCAATCATATGACAAAATACAGCAGTTCTATATTAGGTCTTACAACCTATGGTAAGTTGCGTTAAGCTACTTATTTTATTAAAAAACTGCCTGACAAATGGATAGTAAGGCCTATAAACATGGTGGAAATCGATACTTTATTATAATTTATAGGTATAAATGCTCATCTTTTGAAATAATTACCATTTAGTCTGAATTCAGACTAATTTCTTACATAAATTGTCATGATTGTTACATCAAGACGTGAAAATCAATGTAGGTAGGACAAAAGCGTGAGAGCGTCTTTGTTTTTCCCGATAAGACGCTTCACGATGATCTCCCTAGGCAAACAGCTGGTGCACACTCGATACATGACGAACCAGGCAAGGAAGACCCAAACGACAAATAAGAGCAGCAGGCCGCTACAAGTCTGCTGCTCTTATTTGTCCACTTTTTCGCCACTTCATACGATTATAGTTATGAAAAAGAATAA
>BBCA01000066.1 GCA_001311805.1 Lentibacillus juripiscarius JCM 12147
TTAGTGAAATCGCTGATCAATATTTCATATAGAATACTCTATTTACTACTACTATCGTATGACACTACAAAAAAGTGCCGTGAGCAGAAAAGCACGACACTTTTTTTCCTTTTTTATTCGATTGTAATTATACAAGGTTAATCTGTCAGTGTTTCAAGCACGTCTTCGATGGTTTGTTTGGATGCAATTAAACCGTTATTGGTCCAGTTGCTTGGTTCATGAATGGTGTAAACATTGTCGTTTTTTGACCGCGGGTGTGCTTTGCCAGACGGTACTATCTTTTAAAGTTTGCAGTCCTTGTTCTTCTTTTTTGGCTAGCAGAAACACATGGTCTGCTTTTAATTTGGACAGCTTTTCCAGGGAAATGGGGTTCCACTGTGTTTGGGCTTTACCAAGTTCTTTAACAAGGTCTGGCTGGCTGATGCCAAGCTCGGAATAAAGCACCTCCGCACTCTGGCGGTTCTGTTCGAATAAATAAAATTGATCTCCCTTCGCCCATATGGCTGCGACCGTTTCATCACCGATCGCCTTGTTTAATGTTTCTTTTGCATTGGCAACTTTGTCGTCATATTGATCCAGTACTTCTTGCGCCTTTGATTCTTTATCAAATAGCTTACCGAATGTCTTGATTTGCTGGCGCCAATTTTTTTTGTTGTTTCTTCGGTCATGACATAGGTAGTGGCGATTTTTGATAGTCTTCATAAGAGCTTCATAACTGTCAAGAGCGTTTTCCAGGATAATTAGGTCCGGTTCATGGTTCAGCACCTGTTCCTGTGGCATGTTCCACTCCAATTTAGGAATGTCTTTTAGCTGATCTTCCAAATAACCCTGTGTCGTTTCACCAATTGCCCACTTGGCTACCGGTGTAATGCCTAATGCAAGCAAGGCGTCTTCATGGTAGGGGGCGACGACTCGTTCAGTGTTGCTGGGAATGGTTACCTCGCCCATTTTGCTGTCGAGTGTTACTTCGGCAGATTGGTCGTCATTGGTATTACTGGAATCCGAATTGTTATCAGCGCCATTGTCTGAACAGGCGGTGATTAGTAGTGTTACGAACAATAAATACTGGGTACCAATACACGCGTTTTAGCATATGTACGTCTCCTCTTATGTTATAATGAATTATCTAACGGTAATGATAATCATTTTCAATTATAATGTCAATTTTTTATCCATTGCAGTGGGGTTCTAATTTCTTTATACTTTTTACTGAGTTATTTTATACATACAGGAGTAAAAAAATGCTATCCCTTATACATCGATCAAAAACTTTGAAACTGATCATAGTGCTTTTGGCAGTTATTGCATTGGTCCTTTCCTTAGGTTTCTCTATATCATTTGGAGCAGCAGATATTCATTTATCAACTGTCTGGCAAGCAATTTTTAACTTTAATGAAGATCTTTCCTCTCATCAAGTGGTTCAAGAGCTGCGCTTGCCTCGAGCGTTTGCTGCAGTGATGGCTGGTGCTTTTTATCGGTATCTGGTGCTGTCATGCAAGGTTTGACACGCAATCCGCTGGCATCTCCATCCATTATGGGGGTGACGGATGGTGCAGCGTTCGCACTTGTATTAGTAATGGCTTTCTTGCCGGGGGTTACAAACCTTGGTATGACAATGGCTTCATTTGCAGGTGCCGGAATTGCTGTTGTGCTGGTTTTATGATTGGTTCTTTTTCCACCGGTGGGTTGACGCCGGTTAAACTGGCATTAGCCGGGGTTGCAATAGGGACATTATTAAGTTCGGTTTCGTCAGTAATTGCCCTTCACTTTCAGCTGGAAAAGCAGCTGGGTTTCTGGTTAGCAGGTGGCCTGGCTGGAACGGATTGGGCGTCCAATCAAATTCTGCTTATATCCGGAATAATTGGCATGTTTGTTGCATTAACGATTGCCAAATCAATTACGGTCCTTAACTTGGGGGGAGGATGTTGCAGCAGGTCTTGGTCAAAACAATATCTTAATCAAGATTATGGGAATTCTTACGGTTCTTATACTGACTGGTGCGGCTGTATCTGTTGCGGGAGCAGTTGGATTTATAGGTCTTATCGTTCCACACATGACACGTTTTATCATTGGAACTGATTACCGGTGGATTATCCCTGTTTCAGCTTTGTTCGGTGCATTATTGCTGGTTTTATCTGATGTTGTTTCGCGGTTTGTAAATGCACCATATGAAACGCCGGTCGGTGCGATAACTTCCCTTATCGGTGTTCCATTCTTCCTTTATCTTGCCCGCGGCAGCAGTGGGAGTGATAAAAAAAATGACGAAGGAAAACAAGCGTAAAGCAAGCCGTTTCCCCCGGTATAATGATACTACTGTTACTGCTGATCGTCTTAATGTTTTTATTACATTAGGAACAGGTGTCATCACCATTTCCCCGTCGGATGTTATTCGTACAATCCTGGGAAATGGGACAGACAGACAGGAGCTGGTGTTATTTGACATTCGACTGCCACGAATATTTTGGCTTTCCTGGTCGGTACAGGTCTAGCGGTATCCGGTGTCATACTGCAAGGCATTACACAGAACGATTTGGCTGAACCAGGCATTTTGGGCATTAATACTGGAGCGGGGTTCGCAGTTGTTTTATTTATTTTCTTTATACAGGATTCCATAGGCGGTGTTTTCTCTGTTTTTATTATGCCGCTATTTGCGCTGGCTGGTGCTTTATTAGCAGCATTCCTTATCTACATATTGGCATGGAAAAATGGTGTGAATCCTATTCGCCTCGTGCTTGTTGGGATAGGCATCAATGCCGGATTTTCTGCAGCGCTGGCTATCCTTCAGCTGAAAATGAATCCACAAGACTTTCGCCAGGCTACCGTATGGCTTTCCGGTGATATTTGGAGTGCTGATTGGACATTTGTTCTGGCCTTATTGCATGGATCTTGATATTGGTGCCGTTAGCACTGCAAAAGTCGAACATATTAAATGTATTGCGTCTGGGGGACGATATAGCAGCGGGACTTGGGGTGAAGGTGGAGAGAGACCGCCGCTTGCTGCTGATTATTGCCGTCTCCCTTGCCGGAGCGAGCGTTGCTGCCGGGGGTGCGATAACCTTTCTTGGACTCGTTATACCACATATAGCCAGAAAAGTTATTGGCCCATTGCATCACTATATTATTCCAGTTTCAGCTTTGATGGGCGGACTGCTGTTAATGGTTTCTGATACAATTGGAAGAAATGTAATGACGCCAACAGAAATACCGGTTGGGATTGTCGTAGCAATTCTTAGTGCCCCGTATTTCGTATATTTGCTAATGAAAGAGAACTGAAGGAGGCGTCGGTCCACCTAAAATATGAAGTATTTTCGACAATGTCGGCCTGCTGATTGACTATTATCCGCAATAGTCAATAATAGAAGAGGAACGTTAATTTTTCCGTGAAGGAGTACATATATGAAACGATTCGTTATACTGCTGGCGGCTTTGTTATTGACCAGTGTTGCAAACCCTGCTGCCGCGCAGGAAAAGGAAGAAACAATAGAAGAGCAGATTTTCTACAATATCCTTGTGGACCGTTTCAACAATGGTGATCAGTCCCTGGATGCCAATATTGACCTGGATGACCCGTCCGCATTTCATGGCGGGGATTTACAGGGAATCATCGATAAACTTGATCATTTGAAGGAGATGGGGTATACCACCCTTATCCTTTCCCCGATTATGGATAATGCCCCTGGCGGCTATCACGGTTATTGGGTGGAGGATTTCCGAAAAGTTGACCCACAATATGGTTCGATGCAGGACCTGAAAAAACTGACAGAAGAAGCGCACAGCCGGGACATGAAGATTGTTCTGGAATTCGTTACCAACTATGTGGCTAAAACACACCCAATGCTTGATGATCCGGATAAGACCGGCTGGGTACAGGAAACGAATGATGACGCGTCACATCGGTGGCTGGGGGAAACAGCAGCCCTCGACCAAACGAACCCAGAAGTCCAAACATTTCTAACGGAAACAGCCGATTTCTGGATAGAGGAAGCAAACATCGACGGTTACCGGTTCCATGCGGCCGATAAAACAAACAAGGGATTCCTGCAGCAGCTGTCGGCACATATCAGTGAACAGGACCCATCGTTTTTCCAGCTTGCCGGTATTCTTGAACCTGACAACTACGAAGGCTCGCTTTCTGAACTGGAAACCATTGACGCTGTCGAAAACAATTCATTGTATAAGCCGATGTCCGACACGCTAGCTAAGCCTGGAGAACCAGTCGAAGCAATTTATGAAGAATGGCGTGCAGATGGAAAGAAGCAGAGCCTGAACTATCTTGATAATAAACACACAAACGTTTTACCTACAAACTGGTTCAGAACGGTCGAAACCCTCTGACCACATGGAAGCTGGCATTGACTTATCTGTATACTGCTCCGGGTGCACCAATGATCCTGCAGGGCTCGGAAATCCCGATGGCAGGCAAAGATTTTCCGGATATTCAGCGGATGGTGACATGGAACAGTTCGGATGAAGATCTGCAGAAATTCGCCGGACGCATAGCTGCACTGCGCACGGAGTTCCCGGCACTGCAGCGTGGCGATTATGAGCTTGCCGGTTCCGATGGTGCCATGAGTGTATTCAGACGGTCGTATCAAGGGGAAACAGTCTTTATTGCGATAAACAATGATACCCATTCGCGCTCTGTCACTGTGGACGGCGTTTCAGACGGAAAACAGCTGAAAGGGCTGCTCGGTGATAATCTAGTGCGTACTGGAGAGGACGGCAAATTCCGGATTGGACTAGACAGGGAAACCGCAGAAGTCTATGTCGTACAGAATAATAGTGGACTAAATTGGACGATAATTGGGCCAATTGTGGGTGTTTTTCTTATTTTTATAGCCGGAATCATTTATTTGAGCCGGAAACAAAAAAGCGGGAAGCTGATGCTTAAATGCACAGTTTCTCGCTTTTTTTGTTTCTGTTTGTCATTATGCATATTCATGGGCTGAAATGGCTCCCTGCCGATGCAGGTAATGGTAAACCTTCCAGTAATGGCAAATGTCAATTTGGCCTGTAATATATTTATGCTGATAAAAATCCAATAAGGCGTTGATGGACTCCGGCGGCTCGTTTCGCTCTCCTTCAAAAATGGTTATAAGTTCAAAGATGCTCATCCGGTTCCCTCCTTCCCATTCCGGTTAAGTGGATTTACCGGAAATATATGCTTCGGGTGATAGAATCATGATAGTTTATCGAATTTTTCCGGATGGCCGCTCCTTGATTCCTGAGCATCCAGTTTGCTGCCCCTTCTCTTCAGATGAACAGTCAATCCCAATGGAAAAAAGATCCTGTGTTACCGTATAGTAACTGGAATAACAGGTAATATTAGGTAAAAAGGAGGATGGTGAAATGGCAGGACCGGCATTAAGAAAAGTAGACAGTCATGCTTCCATCCACGAGGCAGCACTGCAGGAGGCAAGAGAGCTTACCAATGTATACGCCAATCTGCTGAAAAGCGGCGAAACGGATAATGCTTTGGAAACCGCTTTCATTTTGCTGGAACACTGGGAAACTCGAACGTTGGCACACGCCGATGCAGAAGAAAAGGTTTATATAAAGAGATTTCCGAAACTTCACCGGAACTGCATGATCATATTGTTGCCTTAACAAGGGACCATGATCTGCTGCGTTCCCTGGCCCGGGAAATAAACAGCATACTAGAACATGATGGTGCAACATACAGTGCTTTACAGCGTTTTCAAGCATTGATTCTTGTGGATGAAATGCATAATGAAGAAGAAGAAAGAATATTGCCTGAACATTGATGACAGGCTGGAGGTGTAAGAATTGAAAACAGCACAGACAAAACAGAACAGTAAATTGCTGCGTACCATGTATCCCAGTGCGTATCAATTTTTAATAGAGAAACTGAAGGAACACAATATCCACTCGTTCGACGTGCAGGCAACTGCCAAAAAACAGGTTCCGCATATGAAGTATGCGTCCGATTTGGTGAAGGATTTGGGCAGGAGATGACGTGCAGATTTGCGGAAAAAGCGCTGCGTGAACCTGACGATGATTTTGCAGCGTTTTGTGAAGAGATTCAAAAACGTGTAAAGAAACACTGATTGCAGACTATTTTAAAATGGTAAAACCATAGAAAGGGAGGGGATTGTTTGTTTCAGTATGAGCAGGAGGCTGCAATGGAAGAGGACCGCGAAGACTTGATTGGACTACTCAAAATGCGGTTTGGAGAATTGGAGCCGCAAGTGATTGAGGCGATCTATCAAATGAATGATTATGAGACGATTGAACGGCTCATTTTGGTTGGGGCGAATGCACCTGACTTTAAGACGTTCCTGGAAGAATTAGAAGAGGGAAAGGGGACGTTCCGGATCGTTGGTGAACGTTTCAATCCGCTTGAATCTATCGCAGGAAATGGTGATGCAGATGGAAAACAGCAGCAATAAACTATTTCAGCATTTGAAATTTTTGAAGCCTGGAAAGCGAATTAATGATGGATGGACCGAGGAAAGCCCCCGGCAGCGTGAATGGGAGAAAATGTACCGGAACAGGTGGGCACATGACAAAGTTGTCCGTTCAACGCATGGTGTAAACTGTACCGGTTCATGCAGCTGGAAAATTTATGTGAAGGACGGCATCATCACCTCAGAAACACAGCAGACCGACTATCCAACAACAGGGGCTGACTTTCCGGAATATGAACCGCGGGGCTGCCCAAGGGGGGCGAGTTTTTCCTGGTATACATACAGCCCGGTCCGTGTGAAATATCCGTACGTCCGCAGTGATCTGTATCGGCTCTGGAAGGATGAACGTGATGCAGGCCATGACCCTGTCACCGCCTGGAAAAATATCACCGGTGACCCGGACAAGCGCCAGCAATATGTCAAAGCACGAGGCAAGGGTGGCTTTGTCAGAGCCGACTGGCGTGATGTCTGTGTCATGATTGCCAGCTCCATTATACATACGATCAAAACGTACGGACCTGACCGTGTCACCGGATTCAGTCCGATTCCGGCAATGTCCATGGTCAGCTATTCCGGGGGAACGCGTTTCTTGTCCCTTATTGGTGGAAATATTTTAAGTTTCTACGACTGGTATGCGGACTTGCCACCAGCTTCCCCGCAAGTTTGGGGCGAGCAGACGGATGTGCCGGAAAGCGGAGACTGGTACAACACGAAATACTTCATTATTTGGGGAACGAACCTCCCGCAGACACGCACACCGGATGCTCATTTCATGGTTGAATCGCGCTACAACGGGACAAAAGTTGTTGGTGTCAGTCCGGACTATGCAGAATATGAAAAGTTTGCCGACATGTGGCTGCCGGCCAGAGCAGGAACGATGGTGCACTGGCGATGGCCATGACACACGTGATATTAAAAGAGTTTTATGTCGATGACCCGACACCATACTTTATGAATTACGCGAAAAAATTCACCGATTTGCCGTTTCTGATAACAATTGATCAACATGGCAGTGAATACCGTTCTGGCCGATTTCTCCATGCGGACGACTTGAACAGTCAGGAAGAGCTTGGGGAGTGGAAGACAGTCGTTTGGGACTTGAACGCCAATGACACCACTGTGCCGAATGGAACGCAGGGGCACCGCTGGGATGGCGGCAGCAAGTGGAATTTAGAATTGGAAAAGGAAGATGGTACAGCCATTAATCCGGAACTGAGCTTCTTGCACATGGCTGATGAGGAAGTACAGGTGGAATTTCCGTATTTTGCCAAGGAACATGGTGATATTGTCCGGCGTGGTGTGCCCGTGAAACATATTACCGATAAAGCCGGGAATAAGCTTCGCGTCACGACTGTCTATGACCTGATGATGGCACATACAGGTGTAAGCCGCGGGCTGAATGGGGATTATCCAACAGATTATCATGATCCGAAGCCATACACACCAGCGTGGCAGGAAAGCATTACCGGTGTTAGAAAACAGCATGTTATTCAGGTAGCTCGAGAATTTGCCGATAATGCGAAACGGACAGAAGGGAAATCCATGATTGCCATGGGCGGAGGTACAAACCATTGGTTCCATAGTGATCAGATTTACCGGGCGATTTTGAATCTCGTCCTCTTGACGGGTTCCCAAGGGGTAAATGGAGGCGGCTGGGCCCACTATGTCGGTCAGGAAAAAGTCCGCCCTGTTGAAGGATGGCAGACGGTCGCATTTGCCAAAGACTGGGGAAGCGCACCGAGACAGCAAAATGGCACGTCATTCTTCTATTTCGCAACAGACCAGTACCGCTATGAAGAACGGGATGTGATGAAAGATACGGCCTGGGGCGGAAAATATAATGATATGCACCCGGCTGACATTAATGCATTGGCCGCACGTCTTGGCTGGCTGCCATCATATCCGCAGTTCACCCAGAACTCGGTTGATCTTGCAAAAGAAGCCAGGGAAAGCGGTGCGGAAACGGAACAAGATGTCATTCAAAACGTCGTTAATAAAGTAAAGAATGGTGAGGTAGACTGGTCAATTGAAAACCCGGACGATCCTCGGAACTTTCCAAGAGTTTTCTTCAATTGGCGCTCGAATTTGTTAGGGGACAGCGGAAAAGGACATGAGTTTTTCGTCAAGCATTTAATTGGCGGCGATGATCAGGTCATGGCGGAATCAGAAACGTCGTGGCTGCCCGAAACAGTCAATATGAAAGATAAAGGGGCAGAAGGCAAAGCGGATTTGTTCGTCAGTATTGACTTCCGGATGACCAGTTCCGGGCTGTTTTCGGATATTGTGTTGCCGGCAGCGACGTGGTACGAAAAATATGATCTGAGCACGACCGACCTGCATCCGTTTATTCACCCGTTTAACGCAGCAATATCCCCGCCATGGGAGTCGAAAAGTGACTGGGATACGTTCCGTGAAATCAGCAGGGTTTTCTCAGAACTAGCGGAAGAGTATTTACCAGGTGAAACGGAAGAGATTTTACGTCCCCATTGGGGCATGATACGACGGATGAAATCGCCCAGCCGAGTGGAAAAATTCTCGACTGGCGGAAAGGGGAAACCGAGGCTGTGCCTGGAAAAACGATGCCGAATTTTTCTTTGGTTAAGCGGGATTACCCGAACGTTTACCAGAAAATGACGACAATCGGCCCTGACCTGAAACAAGGGTATGGCATGAAGGGGGTCAAGCTGCCGGGAGCCAAAGTGTATGACGAACTGAAAGAGCGGCTGGGAGTATCCAAACGGGAAGGACTCGGCAAGGGACATCCTGATCTCTATTCAGACATCAAAGCGGCTGAAACGATTTTATTGATGTCCGGGGCAACGAATGGGAGACGAGCGGTAGAAGGCTGGAAATCCATGGAGGAAAAAACCGGCCAGGACTTATCAGATATTGCCAAAGGACATGAGGAAACATCCTATACACTGGCTGATATCACTGCACAGCCGCGTCAGACGATTTCAACACCGGTTTGGAGCGGTCTGGAGAAAGACGGGCGCCGGTACTCTCCATTCACGGTAAATACGGAATACAGTATTCCATGGCGGACGCTGACCGGCAGACAGAGTTTTTACCTTGACCATGAAATGATGCTCGATTTCGGAGAGGGATTGCCGACCTATCTCCCGCCGGTCAATAAAGGACCATATGTCAAAGGCGAGAATGAGCCGGAGCATGAAGAGCCGTCTATCACTGTTCGCTATTTGACTCCGCACCAAAATGGGGCATTCACACCATGTTTACTGAATCCTCCCCAATGGTTCAGTTGTTCCGGGGCTGGCAGGTT
The DNA here is from genome assembly GCA_001311805.1 of Lentibacillus juripiscarius JCM 12147. Next base: position 9,712 of record BBCA01000066.1, read on the forward strand.
GTCTGGATGAACGAAGAAGACGGAGCATCCATCGGGTTGCATGATAATGACTGGATCGAAGTCTATAACCGGAATGGTGCCATAGCTGCCAGAGTCGTCCTGACATATCGTATACCAAGGGGAACAGCGTATATGTATCACGCACAGGACCGCACAATGGGCGTTCCGGGCACAACGGTTACGAAGAAGCGTGGCGGGACACATAATAGCGTGACACGAATCACACAAAACCAACCCATATGATTGGTGGTTATTCCCAATTAAGCTATGGGTTCAACTACTACGGAACAACCGGAAGCCAGCGGGATACGATTGCGGTCATCAAACCGATGAAGGAGGTAAATTGGCTTGAGAGTTAAAGCACAAGTTGCAATGGTGATGCACCTGGACAAATGTATCGGCTGCCACACATGCTCCGTTACATGCAAGTCAACATGGACCAATCGTCCGGGGACGGAATATATGTGGTTTAACAACGTCGAAACACGGCCAGGCGTCGGCTACCCGCAGGAATGGGAAAACCAGGATTATTACAAAGGTGGCTGGGAGCTGAAAAATGGTAAGCTCCGGCTGCGGGCGGGTGGCCCAATCACCAAGCTGATGAACATCTTTTACAACCCAAATATGGGAACTATGGACGATTATTACGAACCATGGACGTATGATTATGAACATTTGATTGATAGCCCGAAATCAGAAAACCTGCCAGTGGCCAGACCGAAGTCCATGATTACCGGCAATTACATGGACAAGCCGGAATGGGGGTCGAACTGGGATGACGACCTTGCCGGCGGAAGTGAAGTGGTTTCGCGCGATCCGAACGTGAAAGGACTGCAGGATCACATTGCCATGGAGTATGAAAAGACGTTTATGATGTATCTTCCGCGCATTTGTGAACATTGCCTGAACCCTTCCTGTGTGGCTTCCTGTCCATCAGGGGCCCTATACAAGCGTGATGAGGACGGCATTGTTCTGGTAGACCAGGAGGAATGCCGCGGCTGGCGTTTCTGCATGAACGGGTGTCCGTATAACAAGGTGTATTATAACTGGAATACCCACAAAGCGGAAAAGTGCAATTTCTGCTATCCAAGAACAGAGGCAGGGCTTCCGACTATCTGTTCGGAGACATGTGTCGGACGAATTCGCTATATCGGTGTCGTTCTATATGATGCTGACAGAGTTAAGGCCGCAGCATCGGTTGAAGACCCGCAGGATTTGTATGAGGCACAGTTGAATTGCTTCCTGGATCCGTTTGATGATGACGTCATCAAAGCAGCAAAAGAAGCCGGCATTAATGAGGAGTGGATTAAAGGCGCACAAGAATCGCCTATTTATAAGATGGCGATGAAGTGGAAAATCGCGCTTCCGCTGCATCCAGAATACCGTACACTGCCGATGGTTTGGTATGTGCCGCCACTCAGCCCGATTATGAACCATATTACAAATGAGGAGGAGCTTAATACGGATGGCTATATCCCGGCCGTCGACCAGATGCGGATTCCAATCAGTTATTTGGCTTCGCTTCTCTCTGCAGGTGATACGTCTGTCATCCGGAAAGTCCTTCTGAAACTGACAGCCATGCGTGTACACATGCGTTCTGTTAATGTTGGCGGAATTGATGAGCTTGGCAAAAGCAAATTGCTGGAAGAGGCAGGGACGGATGTAGAAACGATTGAGGAGATGGCACGTCTCTTAGGAGTGGCGAAGTACGATGAACGCTTTGTCATTCCAACCGGTCGCAGGGAAATGGATGATGACCTGCATTACCGCCAGGGGGCATGCAGTCTGGAAGACCTTGCACCACCAGAAGGAATGGTAACGTATCCGTTTGAAAGGGGAAATTAAATGAAAGCCTATCAACAGACAGTGTTAATGGCTGCCTCACGCCTGCTCGGTTATCCAACACGTGAAGACCTGTATGACGTGGAGACCCTAGTGAAAACAATGGACGGTCCGGAATCGGTCAAGCAGATGCTCCGGGATGCGGCAGAGTCTATCTGCCGCAAGCCGCTCCATGATTTAGAGGAGCTGTATGTGGCCACATTGATTTGAATGAAAAAGCAGGCCTGTATCTTTCTGCACACGAGTTCGGCGACAGCCCGAAACGCGGCGCAGCGCTCATTAAGCTGCAGAAGACAGTCAACCAGGCCGGGTATGAACGGGTCGGTGATGAATTGGCCGATTATATCCCGATGCTGTATGAACTCATCGCCGTCACAAGCGACGATGTGAACCATGAGCGGCTGCTCAAACGTCTTGGTGCAGTCACACAGCGGATTTTTAACCACTTGCCGGAAACGAACCCGTATTATGGTATTTTTTCCGTTCTGATGCAGGAGATTTTCGAACAGCCATCGGAATCTGACTTGGAAAAATGGAGCGGGAGCGTGAAGAAGCGGATCTCGAGGAACTGCCATACCCGATTATGTATAACTGATGCCGGCGGATCCGGCGCATTCGCTGCACTGATACAACTGGCTAGCTTGATGAAACAAATTGCTACCCAACCAACAGCAGGAAGGAGGTGGGATGATGGAAGCTATATTTTGGTGGGTTATTTTTCCGTACATCGCCCTGGCTATCATGATTTTTGGAAGCATTTATCGTTTTGCACACAGGCAACTGACGTGGGTTGCGCCGTCAACGGAGTTTTTTGAGAAAAAATGGCTGAAGATCGGGTCACCGCTGTTTCATTATGGGCTGCTATTTGCGTTTATAGGTCATGTGATGGGGATGGTTATTCCACAGGGATTTTATCATTGGATTGGTGTGTCAGATCACATGTATCATATCTTGGCAATTTACGCCGGGGGTCTCGCCGGGCTGATGGTCGTTGCCGGTGCCGTCATTTTGCTTATCCGCAAAATGACCATTGACAGAGTCCGGGTGCATGCCACATTTGCAGACTTTTTTTCCGTGATCAGCCTAATTATTGTCGCCGGCCTCGGTGTTTATGTGACGCTTGTGTACAACACAACCGTTGTTGCTTATGAATACCGGGAAACCATTGGCCCTTGGTTCCGCAGCTTGTTTGTTTTCCAGCCGAAGTATGAGCTAATGCGAGCAGTTCCATTCGTATTCCAGCTGCATGTGATTACGGCGTTTGCATTGTTTGCATCTATTCCGTTCACACGGCTCGTCCATTTGTACAGTGCACCTGTGCATTATCTGAACCGGCCGTACCAGCAGTACCGGTCAAGATCCGCCTTTAAACGGAAAGGAATTTAATCTATGCACGGTTCTGCCGTGAAAAAAAGGTATCCGCGTCCTACTGGATATCTTTTTCGTTTTCCGGTTGATAATGGCCGGCAACCGGTTGATATTTTTGTTTTTCGGTTGATTCCCGCCCGCAACCGGTTGATATTTTGTTTTCCGGTTGATTCCCGCCCGCAATCGGTTGATATATTCGTTTTTCGGTTGATATTCGCCCGCAGCTGGTTGATATTTTGTTTTCTGGTTGATTCCCGCCCGCAACCGGTTGATATGATGCTGCCATAATCCAGAAAAAACTGACCCGGTATTTCCGGATCAGCTCTCGTTTATTTATATGGACTGTTTAAAAAGAACAAGGCAATTGTGCCGGGGCCAGCGTGTGCGCCGATTGTTGCTCCGACCATTTCAATCAGAATTGCGTCGGTGCCGAATCTTTCTTTAATCATGTCTGCCAGCTTCTCTGCAGTCTCCAAATCATCACCATGACTGATGCCAATGGTCTGATTGGAAAAATCCGTGCCGCGCTCTTCCATGATTTCGAGCATCCGTTTCAGTAATTTTTTGGAGCCGCGTATTTTTTCCAGTGGAACGAGTTTGCCGTCTTCTACATGTAGAATCGGTTTAATATTGAGAAATGATCCGACAAATGCGGCTGTTTTGCTGACACGTCCGCCGCGGTATAAATAGTCAAGATCGTCGACAGTGAATATGTGTTCCATATGGTTTGCATGGTAACGGGCGGTTTCAATAATTTCATCAGTACTTGCTCCGTCTTTGGCAAGTTTGGCTGCACGAAGAATGATAAGTCCATAGCCGATGGATGCACATTTTGTGTCGATGACATGCAAATCAGCATCCGGCCATGTCTCTTTCACTTCCTGTTCCATCATTTTGGCTGTCTGGAAGGTGCCTGACAGCCCGGATGAAAAGGCTAAATACACTAACGGTTGATTCGCTTCGGCGTATGATGTGAAAATAGTTTTAAAGGTCTGCGGAGATACTTGGGATGTTTTTGGGCTTTTTCCTTCCCGCATGGCTTCATAGACGGATTTTGGCTGTATTTCTTTGCCGTCTTCCAATTCCTGTCCATCAAGATGAACGGTTAATGGTACCATTTCAATGTTATATGCTTTATAATGTTCCTCGGATAAGTCACATGCAGAATCAGCGAGAATGACGGTATTCATTTTTCACCTACATTTCGATTTTGAAATATGTGTGTTTCCTTTAGTTTAAATCGACAGGAAAGGATAGTCAAAGAAAGTTATGGGATGCAGGGGTAGGATTGGACAATGTGAGAGGAGGGAAATGATGTTTCTAGTTGAGGCAAAGCGGATTGTTATTGTGATATTCGGAGCTGTTCTGAATGCCCTGTCACTGAACTTTTTCCTAATTTCGGCGAATGTTATGCGAGTGGCTTCACGGGTGCTGCGCAGCTCATTTCGAGTATTTTTAACGATTTTATCGGGATTGGGCTGTCCACTGGTATTATTGTTTGTGCTAAATATTCCGGTTGCAGTGCTCGGCTGGTTTAAGGTTGGAAAAGGGTTTACCATCTATAGTGTCATATCGGTTATCGTCACGACAATCTTTTTGGAGGTTTTGCCAGTTGTGGCGCTTTCTGAGGACATTATATTAAATGCTGTATTTGGCGGTGTTCTTGGCGGTGCCGGTGTCGGGATTACGCTGAAGCATGGTGCCTCAACCGGTGGGATGGACATTGTGGCGATGGTATTATCCCGCATGAAAGAC
>BBCA01000067.1 GCA_001311805.1 Lentibacillus juripiscarius JCM 12147
AAACCCTCCTGGAGCCAAATAAAAAAATAAAAATGAGGACAACGATGCTGTTCCTATTATGTCATATTACGCTCCCCCCGAAGCTATTATCAAGTTTTTTGATATTCCTGATATCTTCGATGGACGGTTGCTTTAGATACCGGATGCCCCAAGCCTTTTAGGGTTTGGGCAATTTCTTCAAACGTCATATTATTCTTTCTTAAACGAACTACCTCTTCTATCGGAAATTGTTTACGGTCCTTTCCGGGTGCCTTATCACGGTTTGTCAAATTTTGGCTTGGGTCAAACCCGCTGTCAACCGCTTTCTTCATACCTCGTCTGATTTTGGCGTTATGGATTTTTCGCTGGTATTCTTCTACTATGCCTACAATTTGCAGGACCATGGAATCCGATTCAGACAATTCCAGTTCCCCATCATGCAACGCAGTATAAATGCTGACCCCCATTTTTGCAGCTGATGGAACAGAGCGATTTTAGTATTCCCCCCGTCCAAGTCTTGTTTCATCCTGGATAAGCAGACTGTCAGCCCTGCCTGATGCAAAATAATCAAGCATTTTAAAAACGCCGTCTCGATCTATTTCATATCCGCTGGCTTGCTCCTCAATATGATCACTAATTTCAAAATCATAGCGTCCGGCAAGCTGTATCAATTCCTCTTTTTGACGGTTTAGTGATGTTTCCTGTGCTGATTTATCTGTGCTGACACGGCAGTATATGATTGCTTTCAATTCGAAGTCCCCTTCTGGTATTATGCACTCGTTATTAAAGCGACGTATAAAAAGCCTAATGCAAAGGTGAATGCCACCAGATAAAATACATCTGTTTTCGTCATTTTTTCAAACATTTAAATCTGCTCCTTTCGCACGCAAGAACTTTTGTTCGCTTTTGTTTACCATTATATACGAACGTACGATCTTGTCAACTGTTTTTCGAACGAATGTTTGCATTTTCTTGCTGACCATGCTAAACTTCTAGTAATAAATCCTATTCATGAGGTGTTTAATAGATGACAAAACTCTCCAAAAGGCAAGAAGCGATTCTGGACTTTATAAAAGAACGGGTAAATGAGAAGGGCTACCCTCCCTCTGTAAGGGAGATTGCTGAGGCAGTGGGACTCGCATCAAGCTCGACGGTTCACGGTCATTTAGCAAGGCTGGAGAGCAAAGGATATATTAGGCGGGACCCCACAAAGCCTAGAGCAATAGAGGTCTTGGATTTGTCTGATGAAAGCCACATACCAAGAGAGGAGGCACGGTATGCACCTGTTATCGGCAAAGTAACGGCAGGCCTCCCTATCACTGCAGTGGAAAACATTGAACAATTTGTGCCGCTGCCGGGATCCGTTTCTGGCAGCACTGAAGAAAATCTGTTTGTCCTTATCATTGAAGGAGAAAGTATGATAGAAGCTGGAATACTTGATGGCGATATGGTTATTGTCAGACAGCAGAATGATGCGCAGAACGGGGATATAGTTGTTGCCATGACAGATGAAGATGAAGCGACCGTCAAACGGTTTTTCAAGGAAAAAGATCACGTTCGGCTGCAGCCGGAAAATGCAACGATGGATCCGCTCATTTATCATAATGTAACGATATTGGGTAAAGTCGTTGGATTGTACCGGAATATTGACTAAGAGGAAAAGGCTTCCGTCCAGATTGGACAGAAGCCTTTTCTATTAAATCGCAGTGCATATAGTCTATAACTACCATCGAAAAAAGAGTCTTTCCGACCATCCAAATATCCACCTTAATGTAAAGGGAATGATCAACAATCATTAATCAAGAAAATTATTGAACTGGCAAAATACCTGCGATCTCTCGGCTTACACTGTAGCGCTTGGCTTGAAAAACCGTTCATATAAAAGAAGAGCTTTTTGCCCCTCTAAGTCGACAAGTATCCTTTGTATTTATTGATTAATTTTGACGCTCGTGTCTGGCTGATTCCTAAATCACTTGCCACCTTTCTTGTACTTGTGTATCGCTGATAGGATCTTAATACCATATCTTTTTCGATTTCCTCAAGGGCCTGGTCCAAGTGATAAAGGACAGGGGCTTGCACCATCGGATGCTGATGATGTCGGATGAACGGGGGTAAATCCTCCGTTCGGATAATCGATTCAGCCATGATAACCGATCGTTCGATAATGTTTTGTAGCTGTCTGATATTTCCTGGCCATGAATAACTGGATAACAGATTCATAGCCTCGTTCGAAATTAATCGACTGCCTTTATGCTTTTATTAAATATGTTCAGAAAGTAATGAATGAGCGGGGTGATATCTTCCGGCCTCTCCCTTAAAGACGGGACTTCCAATTCGATCACATTTAAACGGTAATATAAATCTTCTCTAAACTTTCTTTCCGCCACAAGCTGATCAAGTTTATTATTGGTTGCCGCAAGTATGCGGACATCCACTTTCTTTGTTTCATGTCCGCCAACCGGTATAAATTCCTGGTCTTGGATAAGCTGCAATAGTTTGGGTTGCAGTTTTAATGGCATATCACCGATTTCATCAAGGAATACGGTGCCGTGATTAGCAGATTCGATCAACCCTTTTTTACCAGTATTTCTAGCACCTGTAAAAGCACCAGATGTGTAACCAAACAATTCCGATTCCAGTAAATCTTCGGGAATGGCTGCGCAGTTGATGGTTAGAAATTCATTGTTTTGACGGTGGCTCTGTTGATGAATCAGATTGGCAATCAATCCCTTCCCGGTTCCTGACTCCCCCTGAATAAGAACCGTAGAGTTAACGGCAGCAGCTTTTTTCGCTTGTTTGATTAAATACCTCATTTTTTCACTAGTAAAGATCAAATTGTGTTCTGGTTCATTATTTTGTTGAGAGATCGATTCGCTGGTTATTTCTAACGTTTTTGAATCGCTGTAATTCTTGTGATGTACAAACAACCAGTTCAATGTCATTTTCCCGATTTAAAATGGGCACTGCTGTGGTTATTAGCTCACTTTTAATAAATGTGGATTGTTGTATGGTAATGGGTTGCTTTTTTTCAAACACGATGTCAACGAGAGAGGGAGTCCAATACCCTTTCTCAACAAGCTCAGCATTGTTTTTGCCTACGACGTCACCTGGTTTTACGCCGTAATGTTCTTCACACTTTTGATTGACGAAAACAATGCGTTTGTCTGCATCAAGCACAAAATTCGTCAGAGGAGTGATTTACTATTTTTTCAAGTGTTTCTTTATTGATTTCGAGAAAGTCATCACCATGCCATCCATTCGCCAATCCTCTCACCTCTGGTTTCTTTTTTAATCGTAGGGATAAGAAGCCTCACAAAGCACAATGAACGTACCGTTGTAGTAACTATTCATCGTAGCACATTCAGTTCCTTATCTTCTATATATTTTTACTTTTTATAATTTTATTATTACTGAACCGCTTTTAATTCAACACGAATGTAAAGCAACTCAATTTTAATCATAAAGTGTTGAGCAAACAGCATTTTTGTATTGGCATGATATTTGCTTAGCAAATTATGAAAGCGCTTAAATATTAACCAAAAGGGGCGTGACTGGAATGCCATCACATGAATCTAACCCAAACACAGAGAACAATCTCACACAAACATTGCCTTATCGCTTTTATTCCGATCCGGAAATTTTAAAATCCGAGCAAGAAAAATTTTCAAAGTCGTGGCAGTATGTTTGCCATGAAAGTTATGTTCGTCAACCCGGGGACTTTTTTCACCGCAGAAGTGGCCGGTGAACCAATTGTTGTTACAAGGAGTAAAGATGGCGAGTTGTACGCGTTTTATAATGTCTGTCCGCATCGTGCGACAAAACTTATTGATAATGAAGCAGGAAACAAGAAGATTTTACAATGTCCTTATCACGGTTGGACGTTTCATCTGAACGGAGAATTGAATAAAGCGCCAAATTTTAAAGGTGTACCGGGTTTTTGTCCTGCTGACTTTTCGTTAAGACATATCCAAGTTGCATCGAAATCGTCTTTAGTATTTGTCAATTTGGATCCAAACGCACCATCACTCGAGGATTCCTATGATGATTTCTTTACGGATTTAAATCAATTTGACTTTTGGATGAATTGAAGGTGAATGACGTTAAAAACGAACCATCAAATGTAATTGGAAAGCATTCATCGATAATTTCTTGGAATGCGACCATTGTCCAATTGCCCATCCTGGATTTTCGGCAACATTGGATTTGGACGAATACCACATCGTTAATGGAAATAATTGCAGTGTACACGGATCAGAACTGAAGACGAAAAAAGGAAAAGAGGCGCTGGATTTACCAATGGGCAGCGCTGAAGTTCAGGAAGGCCGCTTTTATTGGATATGGCCGAATGTAATGTTGACTATTTATCCCGGACCAGGGAACTTATCAACCATTCAAATGATTCCAATTGACCATGAGACGACACTAGGTGTTTATACCAATTTTTCAAAGTACGAAGAGCCGACAGAAGAGCGGAAAACGCAAGTGGCCTTCGCTGAACAAGTTAGAAACGAGGATGTAGAACTTGTCGAACGTGAACAAATCGGCTTGCAATCGCGTGCATTTGAACATGGCGTCTTTTCACCGACCGAACATGCCGTGCATAAATTCCGGGATATGGTTTTGGATGCGCTTGACGTAAGTGATTGATGCAGACAGCCTGAGACCGTTGAGCCATACTCTCAACGGTTCCTTTATTTTATTATTCGCGTAATGAAAGTGCTTCGATTGACCGGACTATAAACATGGGGGGGAGTCTTTTGGAACAATCAAAAATTAGTAAGTCGGTCTTTTTTTTCAGCGCTAACTCTTATCGCATTCATCATAGCCCCAGTGTTGATTAATCAAGAAAAAGGATCGCAGCTATTAAATACGATATTAAATTTTCTTACAGGAAAATTTGGAGCCTTTTATTTGTTAGGGGCATTTATCGTATTTCTAATTGTACTGTATCTGGCGTTTGGGAAATATGGACATATTAAATTGGGAGATACGAAACCTGAGTTTTCAGTTTTGAGTTGGATTGCCATGATGTTTACTGCGACAGCGGGGTCAAGTCTTGTTTTTGGGGTTTTATTGAATGGGCACATTATTATAATTCACCACCCCCCTTTGGTATCGAACCAAATAGTGCAGAAGCTGCTAAGTGGGCCTCTACTTACGGTATATTTCATTGGGGATTTATGGGGTTTGTGATCTATTGTTTGCCTTCTATTGCGCTGGCTTATGCGGTACATGTACGGAAGATCCCAACTTAAAATTGAGTTCAGCATGCCGGGGGGGTTCTTGGCGATAAGGTTGACGGATGGATAGGAAAAGCTATTGACGTTTATGATTGGAATTGTCGGAGGGGTCGGAACATCGTTAGGTTTAGGAACTCCTATGCTTTCTGAGGCTATTTCCGAAGTAACGATTATTCCTCCATCACTGTGGTTGGATGTTGGTATTCTCCTCGTTTGGACATTGATATTCTCAGGCAGTCTATATTTTGGTTTGCAAAAGGGTTAAAAGTGCTTAGCGATATCAACATTTATTTATATATTTTGTTCCTCTTTTATTTTGGTATTTGGTCCAACGCTATTTATCATTAATAAAATGGTCGGTAGTCTTGGGTTACTGTTAAATAATTTTATGCGCATGAGTTTTCCTATGGACGCTGTTGGCGGATCCACCTTTGCACAAGATTGGACAATATTTTATTGGGGCTGGTGGTTTGCGTTTGCCTCCTATATGGCCATGTTCACCGCAAGAATCTCAAAGGGACGGACAATTAAAGGATTAGTACTTGCCATGTGCGGTGGCGGTTCCGTTGGATGCTTACTTGCGTTTTGGATTTTTTGGAAACACCAGTTTATATTATGAATTAAATAATATCGTACCAATTATGGACATTATGTCTGCGGAAGGAGCACCCGCTGCCATCGTTGCGACGATCAACAATCTTCCAATTGGCGGCACCTTATTATTACTGTTCTTTATTGTTTTTTGTTTCATTTTCCTGGCTACAACGATTGATTCGGCTGCTTATACGCTTTCAACGGTCTCGCTGGCTGATTCAAAAGCTGTGAGAGAACCGGCCAGGTGGATTCGGTTATTTTGGGGAGGCGTTTTATGTTCCGTATCTGTCATATTATTATACGGCAATGGATTGGATGCACTTCAAACATTAGCAGTCATAACCGGTTTTCCAATATTATTTATCTATATTATCGTTACGTTATCTTTATTTAAATGGCTTAAGGAAGATCATCCGGGTTATAAGACGCAGAAGTTCAATAAAAAAAGTTATTCCATTAGAGATGCTGATATCCCGCCGGCTAATCAAGGTTCCAGTCGTTTAGATAAGTAGCTGTTAGATGCAGGAGAAGAATTGCGGGACATTAATCCAACAGGAGGAATTCATATGTCTGACCAAAGCATTTTTGACGTAACCATTATCGGAGGCGGTCCTACCGGATTGTTTTCGGCTTTTTATGGAGGTATGAGGCAAATGTCCATTAAAATCATTGAAAGCATGCCTGAACTCGGCGGACAACTCTCTGCTTTATATCCTGAAAAGTATATATATGATATTGGCGGAATCCCTAGTGTGCGTGGCCAAGATCTCGTCGATGAATTAGAGAAACAGGCTCTTTACTTTGATCCTGCAGTGGTGTTAGGTCAAGCGGTACAGGACATTCATAAGAATGAAGACGGTATTTTTGAACTGGCTACCGATGAGAGTATTCATTATTCGAAAACAGTTCTTATAGCTGCGGGTGTCGGCGCATTTCAACCCAGGCGCTTGAAAATAGACAATGCGGATCAATATGAACAGAAAAATCTGCATTATTTTGTTGATGACCTTAACAAATTTCAAGGGCAGAATGTTGTTATTTGCGGAGGTGGTGATTCAGCGGTTGACTGGGCACTAATACTTGAGTCGATTGCCAAAATGTCAGTATCGTTCATCGCCGTCATAACTTCCGTGCCCATGAGAGCAGTGTGGATAATGATGAATTCAACCGTTCACATTCTTACGCCATATGTTCCTGCTGAATTAGTGGGGGACGGTGAAACGATACAACAGATCATGCTTCAAAAAACAAAAAGTGAAGAAACCGAAACGCTCGACCTTGATGCGCTAATTGTCAACTATGGTTTCATTTCCTCGCTTGGTCCAATTAAAGATTGGGGACTTGATATTGTAAAAAACTCAATTGTCGTTAATAGCAGAATGGAAACAAATATGGATGGAATCTATGCGGTAGGCGATATTAATACGTATGACGGCAAAACAAAGTTGATCGCGACCGGCTTTGGAGAGGCGCCAATTGCTATTTCTAGCGCAAAAACATACATCGATCCAAAAACACGTCAGCAACCACAACACAGTACTCACCTATTCAAATAAAAACTATAGACACTTGGACCACTTTCAAACATGGAAGAGCCAAAAACAGGTAGTTTTTCTGGATTAATATTAAAAACAGGAATGCGGGCATAGCTGTCCGCATTTCTGTTTTTCCACCAAGTAGATGATACTAGCATATATTCACCATTCACACGCCCCGTTTATTTCCCCCATAAATAAGTATGAAGCTGTGGCAACACACGAACATTTACCAACTCCTGACTGTCCATTACCTGATCCACTAACCAATCATACCGATTCAACAAATAACGAAGAAGGCCATCATCATCCACGTTTTCGATATCGTCATTGCCAACCTGTAAAAATAAGGGGACATCCGGATACCGAAAGTGCACTTCTTTCGCATACGCTAAATCAGCCAAATCAAAAATAACAATCTTTAAACTGCATGACCCTTTTTGTTTTTCCTGCAGCTTAGCAATTATGTCATCAAGGATGGAAAAATTAGTTTTCATTCCGGAACTGGGCGGCTTTGGTGATAGAGTTAACTCGTCAATGCTGGCGAACCACGGCTGCCACCTGCTCCCTTGTGTTTCCAGCGCAATGTTTATCTTGTTTTCATGTAGTAGGTCAACAAAAGCACCTAACCCGGAAAGCAAAGCTGGATTGCCGCCCGAAATTGTTACATGTGCAAAGTTTCCAGCCGTCTGCTCATTCAATTCCTGCCAAATTTCGTCCGGCTCCATCAGCCTGATTTTTTCTTTTTCCGACCCGTCCCAGGTAAATTTTGAATCACACCATGAACAGGAATAATCACAGCCTGCCGTTCGAACGAACATAGTTTTTGTCCAATCACCATTCCTTCTCCCTGAATGGTTGGACCAAAAATTTCAAGTACAGGTATTTTCATCGTTCTGATCCCCCTTTAGGCCGATAGATGCAATAACTTGACGGGGTCTCACGCAAAAAATCTGCAAGCAAACAGGTTTATTTTCCAAGGTATCTAAACGGGTCTGGATAATCTCATAAACTGTTTTTGCTACCACCTCGGTTGTTGGAAAATAAGCACCTTGATTACTGGAAAAAGCTGAATCCTCATTCAATGTGGTGTGATCAAACCGTTTATGTATCAAATCTTTGATCGTTTTAAAGTCTATTAAAAAACCTGTGGAATCCAATGTGTCACCAGCGATTGTTATATTCGCAAAATACGTATGACCGTGGGTATACTGACAATTCCCGGCATTCTCATCCGCAATATAATGGGCTGCGGAAAAGTGAAAGTCTTTATTCAGTTCAAACGCATAATTATGTTCGGGAACAGGATAAATTTGCTGAATCATTTTACCACCCCATCATTCCGACGCATTTCATATTGCTCCAATCCATTACGACGGAGTTTGCAGGATGGGCATTCCCCACAGCCTTCTCCCTTGATTCCGTTGTAACATGTCAGCGTATGCTCCTTAACAAACTCAAATGCACCAAGCTGATCACTTAATTCCCATACCTCTGACTTATCCTGCCACATCAAAGGTGTGTGTAAGACGAACTGATCATCCATTGACAAGTTCAACGTGACATTCAGTGACTTGATAAAACTATCGCGGCAGTCGGGATAACCACTGAAATCTGTTTCACTTACGCCAGTAATGATATGCTTGGCACCTAGTTGTTTTCCTAGAATAGCGGCAAAAGATAAAAACAATAAATTCGCCCGGGCACAAACGTTGAAGGCATTCCTTCATAATCGGTGATTTTAATATTCTCACGGGTTAGGGCATTTGGTGCCAATTGATTTAACAATTCCATGTCCAGTTGATGTTGACGGACGTTTAATCTGGCACAAATCTCTTTTGCGCATTCCAATTCCGCAATATGACGCTGTCCATACTGAAATGTCACTACCTCCACATGATCGAACTTCTTCAGCGCCCAAAACAGGCATGTCGTACTATCCTGACCTCCGCTGAAAACAACAACTGCATTTTGATTATCCATTTCCTTTCCCCTTTCCCTATTGATAAAGAAAGAGATCCAAAGATTCCCACAAAAAAAGACAGCACTAAGAAGCACACTGTCTTGTCTCCCTAGTTTTTATAGAGGGATGGTTTCGAACCTCTCCTGCATCAATGCAGATTTCTTGATTAAGTTTCACCTATTAGTTTAGCATGCGGAGGAGTTCCTGTCATGTGGTCAAATCCAATTTCATGCCAAAATACTGCTTATTCAATGCTTCCTTCTCGCATAATTCAACGTTCTGACTACCAATTCATTCTTTACGTCACACACACTGTTCTATTACTTGAATCTGGTGCAAACATGAAGTATATACAAGAACGATTAGGTCATGGTAGTTACCAAATTACCGCAGACGCTTACACTCATGTATCCAAAAGAATGGATCAAAAATACCGCCCAATTTGAAGCATATACTTTGGCTAACCCAAAAACCAATGGATTCATGCTTGATAATTGGCTGTTTCAACTATTTCCACTGATTTTGGAAATTGCTTTATTACCTCCCTATTACTGTGGTATCGTTCATTGAAATCACCGGTACCGTTTATCCATAAGATATCGTTACATTAAAATATACATATTAGGGAATTATATATATTGGTCAAGTTTTACATTCCGCTAAATTACCATGAGGGAAGGATGTTTAATATGTCGGAAAGAATTTTTATCAGCCCCGCGAAGTATGTACAAGGGAAAAATGCAATCGAGAAAATCGGGGACTACCTGAAGGATATTGGAAGTCAAACGGTTGTTATTGCTGATGAAACCGTATGGGATATTGCTGGACATAAAGTTGTAGATGCACTGAAAAAGAAAAACATAGCCTCAGAAGAAATTCTGTTTAATGGTGAAGCTTCAAATGAAGAAATTAAGCGGATTTCTAAAGAAGCCAAGGGTGCAGGAGCAACGATTGTTGTTGGTGTTGGAGGAGGAAAAACATTAGATACATCAAAAGCGATAGCAGACGAGCTGGACGCTTATACCGTTATTGTACCAACTGCTGCGTCTGCTGATGCCCCAACAAGTGCATTGTCGGTGGTTTATTCGGACGAAGGTGTTTTGAATCATATCGTTTTTATAATCATAATCCAAATTTGATTCTTTTGGATTCACATGTTATTTCAGAAGCACCTCCACGTCTGTTGACATCGGGTATAGCAGACGCAATGGCCACATGGATTGAAGCAAGAGCAGTAATTAATTTTGGTGGAAGTAACCAGGCGGGAGGAACAACCACTATAGCTGCTAAGGCGATTGCTGAAAAATGTGAAGAAACCTTATTTAGATATGGTCATTTGGCATATGAATCCGCAAAAGCGAAAGTCGTAACCCCGGCACTTGAGGAGATTATTGAGGCAAATACGCTCCTTAGTGGTTTAGGTTTTGAAAGTGGTGGTTTGGCTGCGGCTCATGCTATTCATAATGGATTCACAGCACTTGATGGCGAAATTCATCACTTAACACACGGTGAAAAAGTTGCTTTTGGTACATTGGCCCAATTAGCACTGGAAAAACATTCACTCGAAGAAATGGAAAGATATATCGGATTTTATATCAGCTTGGATCTGCCGGTTACACTGGAAGATATTAAGCTAAAAGATGCCACAAGGGAAGATATTATGAAGGTAGCTGAGGCTGCAATAGTTGACGGCGAAACGATTCACAATGGATTTAACGTCACAGCTGATGAAGTTGCGGACGCAATCTTTGCCGCTGATCAGTATTCAAAGGCATATAAAGAGAAATATAAGTGATGGATTAAAAATGAATGGAAGGGAGAGTTCCCTTCCAATTCATCCAATAGATGAGACAGTACTAAGCAATCGAGCATAAAATCCGGTCACAGACTCGAAAAGCGTCTAGACCCGTGATTGCATTTATTTGTTCAACCCAAGCACCATGCTTTACACCACCCCATCGGGTAGGATTTCGTCAGCCGGACTATTACGGTAAATTCTCACGCCTATTAACCGAGCTTATAACACGCTTGAACAGTGTGCTGTTCGACGCAGGAGAAGCTGTTCAGAGCTTTTCATTCATCTCCTCAACTAACCCTTCAGTATTAAGAAATTAAAACTGCCTAACCTTTACCGAAATTGTGTGACCACATTTCGTTTGAATCAGGAACGTTTTGACTCTACACTCGAGCTATTTCCCGCTTTGCACGAGCGCGCGGGCGCCTCCCTCGACACCATCGTAGGGCTTAATGCGAAATACACATTGACGATTTAATTGAAGCATAATACCTTATGAAATGGGGATGATAATGTGAAGATTTCGTCCGGAGGGAAGTGGAATAATGGCTGACAAATTGTACGATATTATTGGGATTGGTATAGGGCCTTATAATCTTGGCTTAGCGGCTCTTTTGGAAAATACACCTGAGCTTGATGGCATGTTTTTTGATAAGAAGCCAAAGTTTGAATGGCATCCCGGGATGTTAATTGAACGGATGAATTTGACAACCCCCTTTTTAGGGGACCTTGTCACATTCGCTGATCCAACAAGCCGGTTCACCTACATCAACTATCTACATGAACAAAATCGTCTGTACCAGTTCTATTTCTTTAACAAGTTTCAGATTCCTCGTCAGGAATATAACCAATACTTACAATGGGTTGCAAGTCAATTGGAACAGCTCAACTTCGGTTATGACGTTGTCGATGTGATAGACCATGAAGAAGCTGATGAGCCTCACTATGAGGTGGTCGTGGAAGAAGCCTCAACCCAAAAGCGTTTCTCATACTTCACCAAAATATAACAATGGCAACTGGCAGTGAACCCTGGGTACTGGACACCATGACAGGACAGCCAAAAGAGGATGTTTTACATACAGATCGGTACTTGTTTGAAAAGGAAAACTTAGTTGAGTCCCCTAACATTACAATAGTAGGTTCTGGTCAGAGTGCCATAGAGGTTTTTCTGGATCTGTTAAAAGAACAGGAAAATAAAGTATTTCAGTTGACGTTATTTACCCGTTCTAGTGGACTATTTCAATTGGAAAAAGCTAAATTTGGCCAGGAGTATTTTTCCCCCGATTTTGTGGATTATTTTCATTCGCTTGGCTTTAAGCAGCGACTCGACACATTGGACACATTAGGAACGCTCAGAAAAGGGATTAATCCTCAGACGTTGATGGAATTATACGAAACGCTTTACCATAAAACAATTGGCCAAACGAAACAATCGGTAACCATCCAGCCAAATACAGAAGTGAAGAGCATAAGCAGAAAAAATGACAAGTATGTATTGCGTTGTCATCAATGGCAAAAAGAAAATTCCTTTGACTATGAAACGAATAAGGTTATCCTGGCAACAGGGTATAAACCACATATTCCTGCATGGTTCTATGATCGTTTTCAAGATAAAATTATGTGGGAAGACGAGGACCATTATAAAGTTACCCGAGATTATCAAATCGTGTTTACCGATCAGCGAGACCACCGTTTTTCACCTTTACTAATTTGGAGCATTCTCATGGAACAGCAGCTACCAACTTGGGATTGGCCGTTCAGAAGAACATTCAAATCATAAACCTGCTTGCCGGACGAGAAGTCTATCAAGACAGACGAAATACCATCTTTCAACAGTTTACAATGGATGATGAATAACCTATCCGAAAAATGTAGACAGAATGGTAACTATCCCCCGCTTCTTACGCACGGGATTTTTGTAGGTCACGCAATCACTATCTCTTTAACACAACCAGTGGGGGTGTATATAAAAAGCCCCCAAACATACTGCCATTTTATAAATTGATGCATATTTAAGGTCTTTTAATTATGTAGCTTATTCAATTAAAACGCCTGTTTCTGGAAGAGTTATCAGCTTGTTGTATTAGCTAATATAAAACAAGACCCGCTTCTATTTGTTTTCGCGTGAACAATGAACCTATAAGAGCAACACTAATACTTATAATCATTGTTAGTAAAACATTACGGAGGGGAAATAATAAATTACCAAGACTTATAAACCCCTAAAATGGCATTTTTGCGAAAGTAAAGGGGGCGCTAGGGCATGAGCCGGCATCACCATATGATTGGTTGGTGCCGGTTTTTGTGTGCGGAGGCAGATATGGACTGTTCAGGGGCGGGAATCAACCAGTTCGGGGGCGAGAATCAACCGGTCGGGGTCGGGAATCAACCGGAAAGCGGCGAGAATCAACCGTTCGGGGTCAGAAATCGACCTAATGATAAATCGACACCATTGCTCCAATTCCGCTTAAAATCAAACCTGGTAATGCAATGGCAATAAGAAAGTCTTTTTATTTAAGCAACTTATATAGTCCTCATCTACCCCATAATCGCGCCCGTTAGTTGAACTATCGATACTTAATTATTTTCATAATGTTTTCCGGTACAGCACAATACTGACGCTATTACTGGCAAACACCAGGGCCATCCATATGGATATCATCATTTGTACTTTTTCAACAGTTGGATTTCCAAATTGAAAATAAAAACTTTGAAAGACAAAACCAAACAGAATAAAAATAAAAGCAATCTGGCTGGACTTCGCTAAAATTTTTCTTCCTCTTTCATCTTTCCCCTCATAACCTGAAAACCAAATATAATAGGAGATACTGACGATAATAATTAGGAATGCGATTAAAAATGAGAAAAACATTTATTCTTCCTCCTTTTCGTATGTAAAAATGTCATCAATTCTCATTTGGAATAGCTGTGCTACTTCAAAAGCTAATATAAGAGAGGGGTTGTACTTGTTTGATTCAAGTGAATGGACGGTTTGTCTCGTCACATTTAATTGTTCAGCCACATATTTTTGTGTCCATCTTTTCTCTGCCCTAAGCAAGTAAAGATTATTCGTTAATTTGCCTTTTTGAGCTTTCAATTCATCCTCTCCTTCATTAGTTAAAAATATATTACATATGTATTATATTTTTAACTTCACTTTTTTGTCAACTTACTATAGAGTAGGGTAACCTTTCTCAAGGCTACCCCCTCATCAAACCGTACGTGCCCTATTAAGGCATACGGCTTACCAACGTGTTACATTATTAAATCAATCGGTGGCAAATCTTTGCCCGGCATTCATTTTACGTATGCGGTCAGGGTTGAAATATTCCTGACCTTTTTCTTTTGCTCTGGCTATGGTTCTTTTCTGTTTGGCTTGTTGAGTCTGGCTCATTCGCTGGATATAACTTTCCAGCGTAAACCCGTAAATTTTATGGTAAAAATACCAATACGCAGGGATAAGGCCTATTCGCGCG
>BBCA01000068.1 GCA_001311805.1 Lentibacillus juripiscarius JCM 12147
GTTAGGTTAATAACATAAAAAGTGTTATTTGGTAATTTAATTAATTAATGGCAGTTATAATTTTCATCAAAGAAATCCCGAACATACAAGGATTTAAAAAGAAATTTGTTTATTTGGGATTCATAGTTTGTAATAAATTTAGACAATCGTGGTCGATTTGGCATAAGAAAGAGCTTTCGTGCTGATGAAGATTTTCCAATATGCCCTATTGGTGGCGAAGATACAACTTGGAAAAATGGAATCATTAATTTCTATTAAAAATAAAACAAGGGTAGATTCTACCCTTGTTTTATTGGCCTAATCTCGTCTTTATTAAATTTGCATTACCTTTCCACTTCGCTTTATTTCAAGCTTTTTATACGCTAAAACTGAACCAAACAGTAATACACATGTAATTAATGAACCTAACGGCAACATCCCTACGACTTTTTTCTGGAAAGATGAACGGGAGCAGTGGAAAAGCGTAGACTGCTGGGATACGGATAGCAACAATACGTAACAGAATGTACATTAATATCATATCTATCAGCGTTAGCAATATCCACGAATCAAGAGTGAAGTACAATAGCGTGCCGACAGTCGCAGAAATTGTCAATACCAGACTCTGCTTAAAAGCTACTTTCCCATTGTACATAGGCTTCTGCAGTGATTCATAAACAACGACAAGAATTGGCGGGATAGCTGCCAGTTGGGGATACCCCACGGCCCAAGTCAAACTAATCCAGATGAAGTTCAACACTAAAAACACTACCATGTACTTATAATGTATCTTTACTTCCGCCTCAATTCCGTTATTTAATCTAAATATAAGAACCCCAAGCATCAGTATGAAAGTAAGAATGGAAGTCGATATAATAAATGACCATCCATCAACATCTATCACAATTGGCAGTAGCCCTGTTGCAATAGATGGTGCTAGGTTCGATTGAATAAGACGCAATAAGAGCATCAAAAGCACAAGTGCGATACCTACTTTTCCTACATAAAAATTGGTAATAAATTAACCATAAATCCAATGACAGCAGTGAGAGAAGGGGCAAAAAGAATCTTGGATGGGTGCCTGATCCATCCGGCTTCCCGATATACCCACATGGCAATTGCCATTGCAGCAAGTTCCGGCAAAATAATTTGATGATTATTCAACAGGACTGAAGTCGTAATCATGGTGATAATAAATGTAATAGCAATGACATACGAAATAATTGTTACATTCTTTGAAACCGCCGTATTCACGAGCAACTCTCCTTTTTTACATAAGAAACCAACATGGCTACGCCTTCTCGTAGCCACCATCTACCATGAAAATGAATGGCTGCATCAGCTATCGTATAGCCCGTTTATACATGGTAAATGATGTAATTAACAATACAACCAGGTCGAAAGTTTTTGGTGGATCTTCAATGAAGATACCCTGAATAAGAAACTGGTTTGTGACAGTATAGAAGTACCATCTACTGTGCCCTAAGCACGTATATAAAAATTTCGAAATATACCTACTGTCATTTGTATTGTTAATTTATCTTTGAGGTGGTTTTCCAATGGAAGCAATGATTGAAAGGTGTGCAGGACTAGATGTACATCAGGAAACTGTAGTCGCTTGTGTATTATATGGGCCTTTAGAGAAAAGGCAAAAAATCCATTGAGTCTTTTTCAACTGCGACGGATGGGTTACTTGAATTAAGCGATTGGCTATCGTCTTTTCAAGTAACGGATGTGGTGATGGAAAGTACGGGTGTTTTTTGGAAACCAGTGTGGAATATACTGGAGAGTCATTTTCACTGGTGCTTAATGCAAAGCATGTTAAAAAATGTTCCCGGACGTAAAACGGATGTCAAAGATGCTGAATGGCTTGCCAAGCTGCTGCGCAGTGGACTAATTGAAAGGAATTTTGTGCCATCGGAAGATATTCGCAATTTACGCGATCTAACCCGGTATCGGAAAAAACTCATACACCAACGTACTGCTGAGCAAAACCGTATTCACAAAATCCTACAGGACGCCAATATCAAGCTTACATCTGTTTTTTCTCAAATATTTGGTGCATCCGGACGACGTATTCTGGAAGCTATTATAGACGGCGAAAAAATTGAGATAAAGGATCTTCAACAAATGGTACATTGGAGAACGAAGGCAAGCATTCCGGATATTGCAAAGGCTATTAATGGCCGTATTCGCCGTCATCATCGTGATATGTTGAGATTTCATTGGGATCATATGATTTATTTAGAACAAACCATTAAGCAATTGGAAGAACAAATTGATCAGTGCCTAACCTCATACCGTAAAGAAGTTGAACTATTGGAGACAATCCCTGGTGTCAGTGAATCCGGTGCAGCCACTTTTATTGCAGAGATGGGTGTAGATATGTCGGTGTTTCGATCGGCTAAACACCTTGCTTCCTGGGCAGGTGTAAGTCCGGGAAATAATGAGAGTGCCGGTAAAAAAGACAGTAAATCAACGAAAGGGAACAAGGCATTAAAGACAATGGCGGTAGAGTGCGCGCTATCTTCACTTAAGCAAGATAATCGAATTTCTGCACACCAAAAAGGATTATGAAGCGACAAGGGAAAAAGAAAGCACGAATGGCTTCGGCTCATTTAATTTTAACCATTGCTTACAACATCTTACAAACGGGAGAACCATATAAAGAACTAGGTCCAAATTATTTACAGGAACAGAAACAAAAGAAGGAATTAAAAATGATTGAATACCTAAAAGAAAAGGATATAAAGTAACTTCATCAGAAGGGCAAACAGCTTAGACAGAAATCATTCATTGGAATTATTTCAATTTTAAGCCCTTCAAAAAGTTGAAATATGAAGGGCCTGGTTTAGTATTGTCATTTTTAAGGAGTTGTTTTCATACAAAAACAAGGATGAAAATCTCACCCTTGCTGTTCGTTATTTATTGACCTAAGCCAGCTGCCTTTAACGAATCGGTGTCGATACCGTTGTTGCTGACCAATTTTCCATTGATTACAACGGCTGGAACAGATTTTACGTCGTATTCTTTTGCTTTTATTTCACATTCGAGTGTGTCGCATTTTTTTGTTTAAATCATAAACCACTACTTCGCAATTGTCACAAGCTAAATCTTTCACTTGTTGCACATCACCTTCACAAACACTGCAACCCGCCGTAAATACTTCAACTAATCGTTTTGCCATTTTTAATTCACTCCTTGAAACTTTTTAATAATTGGACATTCGCTTTTTGAAATCCCAGAACCAGGACACTTTTCGGTCAAGTCTTCAAGTAATGTTTTCATATGCTTTAAATTATGAATTTTTGTTTCAATTTCTTCCATTTTATTTATTGCAAAAGCGTGCATTTCCCCTGAACGAAACTTTTCATCATTTGAAGCAGCTAAAATGTTTTTATTTCCTCGAGGGTAAACCCTAAATCCTGCGTTCGTTTGATGAATTTAATATCTTCTACGACTTCTAGAGTAAATTTTCTATAACCTGATTCCGATCGAGGTGGCTCAGAAATTAAACCACGCCTTTCATAATATCGAATAGTTTCAATATTGACGTTTGCTTTTTTGGCTACTTGGCTTATTGTTAAACCTTCCATTTCATCCCCCCTCAGTTATTAGTATGTACTCTCGACTATGGTACAGGGTCAAGAGTAATTTTATCTTTATTATTAATGTTTTTCCGTCGGTTTTTATGTTGTTTTAAAATAAGCTTGCAATGGTGATTCTCTCCATACTTTCTTGACAATTAAATAGTAGAATAATAGATGTTTAACAATTTACTAAAAGGAGTGGAAAGTATGCAAAAGAAATGGATGGTTATCTTGACTTCGGCCATCACTTTAGGTTTAATATTTACTTTATTCAATGGGTCAGTACATCAGAGGCACAGCAGAGCTTAAGTAAGCCGAAAAGTAAGTATGCGAATATTGAATCGCCTAGTTTAGAAACGTTGACTGGGAAAGAGGACAATGGAATAAAAAATACGAGTTGACAGCAGAAACAGTGACTCAAAAATTCACAGATGGATTCAAAGCAGAAGCATGGGGATTCAATGGCGGTGCGCCTGGACCTACCTTGGTTGCTGAGGAAGGGGATACAGTAGAAATTACTGTTCATAATAGCCTGCCTGAAGCAACATCTGTTCATTGGCATGGTCTTGAAGTACCAAATGATATGGATGGGGTTCCTCTAGTACAGGATTCGCCGAAAATTCAACCTGGTGAATCTTTCACGTATAAATTCACCTTGGAACAATCAGGAACCTATATGTATCACTCCCATACCAACGTTTCAAAGCAGGAGTTAATGGGTCTTACTGGCTCATTTGTTATTAAACCAAATAAACAAAATCAACAAGTGGATAGAGATATCGTCATGATGTTGCAAGAGTGGACACTTGATGGCGCTGGTGGTCACGGGGACATGAACATGAACGCTGAACAAGAACATCGGATGGGTACAGAAGAGTACGGTATGGAAGATGCAGAAAACGAAACAGGAGTCTATAAAGTCGACCCAATGGGAATGGAACCGAATATGTTTACTATCAATGGGAAATCCTACCCCTCAACAGAACCTATCGAAGTCAAAAAAGGCGAGACTGTCCGTATACGTTTTACAAACTTAAGTGGTAATTCCCATCCGATGCACATGCACGGGGGATGATTTTAAAGTGGTTGCGGTAGACGGCAACCGGATTAATAAGTCAGCACAACTTGAAAAAATACGATTAACGTTGCAGCGGGAGAAACGTGGGATATTGAATTCACCGCTGAAAATGTCGGTACATGGCCGATTCATTGCCATAAACCACATCACACGATGAATGCTAATGGTGAAACAGGCGGTATGTTTACCACCATCGAGGTTACAGAGTAATCTTTACTGAAAACAAAACAAGTATTGCCTTTCAACGAGTTTATCTTTCATCATCTTGTATTTAAGTGTTTATATGAAAGAGCTGGATCTAATGGGTCCGGCTCTTTGCTATATTGGGTTTATTCATTAATTTGTCTTATTTAAATCATTTGCCTTTTAAAAAAGGTGAAGATCTATAACAAAGGGATTAATATGCTCTAAATCATAGAGCGCGGGATAAATGAAAAGCTTTGGCAGTTTGTCTTTTTGAGAAATGAGTATTACATTTATATGTTTACATTTTACCGTACGGGGGTATTGTATTATAATAAGTAGATAATAATTTGGGAAAATTAAAGATGATTCCCTGAAAGGAGAATATAAATGGCTAAATTTGAAGAGGAAAATCATAACGCAGATACTAATCAAGATGATCACCGGTATCATGATAGTCATCATTACCATCATCGAATGGAAGAAGAGCAAAATAATAGCCATTCTGAACATGATGTGCACAGTCATCACACCGATGATCATGAAGGCCATGCGGACCACAGCAGTGGAGAACATAAGCATCATGATCACAACTACGGTGGCCACCACCACGATCATGGGGGGCACAATCATCATAGTCACGTACACCATGATCATGGCGATATGGTCAGTGATTTTAAGAAAAGATTTTATATATCCCTGATTTTCACGGTCCCCATCCTGATTTTGTCGCCGATGATTCAAGATTTTATCGGTGTTGACTGGGGTTTTCCGGCTGACCAATACATCTTGTTTGCCCTTGCGACATTTGTTTTCTTCTACGGTGGCTGGCCGTTCATTACTGGTGGGATTAGTGAGTTGAAAGAGAAAAATCCGGGCATGATGACACTGATTGGCCTAGCGATCCTCGTCGCGTATGGTTACAGTTCACTGACTGTTTTCGGCTGGGAAGGCAAGGATTTCTTCTGGGAACTTGCCACATTGATTGACATTATGCTGCTTGGTCATTGGATTGAAATGCGGTCAGTGATGGGGGCATCGAATGCACTTGAGGAACTGGTTAAACTAATGCCGAGTGAAGCACATAAGCTTGATGAGAACGGCGACGTGACAGATCTGCCGACAGCAGAACTCAAACACGATGACAAAGTGCTGGTAAAACCGGGTGAAAAAATCCCAGTCGACGGAACGATTTACGAAGGCAATTCAGCGATTGATGAGTCGATGCTGACCGGTGAATCAGTTCCCATAGAAAAGAATAAAGGCGATGAAGTGATTGGTGGATCTATCAATAAAGAAGGCTCAATAAAAGTAACGGTTGAGAAAACCGGTGAAGATTCCTATCTATCCCAGGTCATTACACTGGTCAAGGAAGCACAGGAGTCCAAATCAAAAACGCAGGATCTGACTAACCGTGCTGCCAAATGGCTGTTTTACATCGCTCTCGCATCCGGGTTTATCACTTTATTTGTATGGCTAATGCTTGGATATTCCTTTGATGTTGCACTTGAGCGGATGGTCACAGTGATGGTCATTACTTGTCCGCATGCGCTTGGGCTGGCAGCACCATTGGTTGTGGCGGTGTCAACATCCATTTCAGCCAAACAGGGACTGCTTATTCGGAACCGTGCCAATTTTGAAGGGGCACGAAATTTGAATGCCGTTGTATTTGATAAGACAGGTACCCTGACCCAAGGCGCATTCGGTGTCACCAATATTGTGCCGAATGACGGCTTCGAGGAAGATGAAGTGTTATCATGGGCGGCAAGTCTTGAGCTAAATTCAGAACACCCGATTGCGGCCGGCATTGTCAGCTCGGCAAACGAAAAAGATCTTGAACTGAAAAAATTGAGGAGTTTGAATCCATTACCGGTAAAGGAATCGAAGGAAAAATCGAGAGCAAAAAAGTAAATGTCGTAAGTCCTGGCTATGTTGACAATAACAATATGGAATATAACCGGGATATGTTTGAGAAATTGTCCGAAGAGGGCAAAACGGTTGTCTTTGTCCTGTTGGATGATGAATTGATTGGAATAGTTGCACTTGCGGATATGGTTCGAGAAACAGCAAAAGAAGCCATTGCATCATTAAAAGAAAACGATATCCACTCCATTATGTTAACTGGCGACAATAAAAAGGTTGCGAATTGGGTCGCCAAGCAATTGGATATTGATGAAGTTTATGCAGAAGTTTTGCCCGATGATAAAGCTAATCAGGTGAAAACAATTAAAAACAAAGGCTGGGAAGTTGCTATGACCGGTGACGGTGTTAACGATGCGCCTGCACTGGCAACCGCTGATTTAGGTATTGCTATCGGTGCTGGAACAGATGTAGCCATGGAGTCGGCTGATGTCGTACTTGTCAAAAGCAATCCAAAAGATGTCGTATCACTGATGGACCTATCCAGAAAAACGTATCGCAAAATGGTTCAGAACCTTTGGTGGGCGGCCGGCTATAATATTTTGCAATTCCACTTGCAGCAGGTGTGCTGGCACCAATCGGAATTGTGCTCAGCCCTGCAGTTGGAGCGGTATTAATGAGTCTGAGCACGATCATTGTTGCGATTAACGCTAAATTATTGAAAGCATAATAAGACCGGTAGCCCAGAGGCGTGTAGCCTTTGGGGCACAGTTACTAATACAAGAGTAAGAGAGCTGATACCAATACGCATCAGTTTTTACGGTGTTTTACAACTGCTATTTCTATTTCATCAATTTATCGTTTTTGGCGAGAAGCAGTACGCTAGACGGCTCGAGTCCAACGTACAAAATCTTTGTTCCTACCGTTGGGACGACGGGTAGAGCCTGCTAAGATAACTGGCGGTTACGCTGGTGTTCGCAGGAATCCCCCACTTCAAGCGTCAGCTAAGTGGTGGGTAGTTCAATTTCTATCCATTTAAACCTTTCATTCATGTCGTACACCATTTGTCTGATTTCTTCTGTCATCCGCATATGTTCCTGCATCATCTCCATCATTTGCTGGTTGTCTTTGGACATCATCATGTCCTCCCGGTTTGGCGGATAAGGATAATACCACATATTTGGCTGTGTATAGTACAACTTTATCACTCCTCCAATAGATATCACGTTATCCTATGATTGTAATAGGTTACATGTGTAAATATCAGGGTAATTACATAATGCATATAACCATTAATGATGGACAAAATAGTGAGGACTTATCGTGAAAGGAGAATGCCTAATGGGGGTATTATCAACATCACCAACAGCTATGGATAAGTGTATTGAAGCGTGCCTTAAATGCATGAGAGCTTGTGAAGAGTGTACGACGGCTTGTTTACAGGAACCGGATGTACAGGCTCGGGTGACATGTATCCAGACGTTAAATGACTGTGCGGAAATATGTGCGCAGGCGGGGCAATATATGTCCAGAAGTAGTACATTTTCAGCCCAATTGTGCGGTGTATGCGCGAATGTCTGTGAACAATGTGCCGCAGAATGTGAAAAATTTAAAGATACCCATTGCCAAGAATGTGCAGCAATATGCCGGCAATGTGCAGAAGAGTGCCGGAAAATGGCCGGATGATCAAATCAGTTGCGTGCAGAAAGCGTTTAGTTTTCTGCACGTTATATTTTAGCACATCGTAGGTTTCCATTTGGGATAAAAGATAAAAAAGAAGCCATTCCATGAAGAACAGCTTCCTTATATCTGTATTACTCTACAACCAATGTAGATTGCATGTCGGCATGTCCTTCACCACAAGGGACACTGCAGTAGATGGTGTATTCACCTGGTTCTTCAGGGGTAAAGGATGCTTCGCCTTCACCTTCTACATTCAGATCAAATTCGTCAATCGCAACCCCGTGCATGCCTTCTTTATTTGTAAGGGAAACGTTAACTTCCTCACCGGCAGCTACAGTGTATTCATCCTGGTCAAATTCGAAATTGGATGCTGTTATATTAAGTTCATTGCTGGCTGTTCCCGATGAATCGTTATCGGTACTTTCCGTATCACCCGAATCGCCGTTGTTACTTCCACCGCATGCCGCAAGAAACAAAACAAGCCCCAGAGCCAGCACTGCTAATAACCCTTTTTTCATTTTAGCCCTCCTCAATCATTCATATTATTTTATTTTCCAGTGCCAATTGTATTTACTGAATGTGCATTATTTATGGAGAAATTAAGACAAATAGTTGAAAAAATGTGTCGTGGTTATTTTCCGTCAATAACCGACCCTGATAAGTCTAATCCTATAAAAAGAATTGCTAGGATAAATAATACCAAATAGGGATGTTTTAACACGAAAACAGTTGCTTGGCTGGATTGTTTTCGAATCAGATCTTCAGCCATATATAAAACGAGTAGTAATACCATGGTCACGAACAATGTCACTGTTTTAATGATGGCATCGGGGCTGGTTATAGCCAACATATCCCCAAGCATGGCACCCATCATTCCACCCATTAATCCGGAAAGCATACCGTCAATGACCGCCGGCAATCCGACAGGTATCCCGGCGAGGACTCCTGCTGTTAACCCAATCAGGATGCCATATAGTGTTGATACAAACAAGTTACCTTGGAGGAATACTCCCAAGATGGTTCCCATTAAGATGCCAGCTGTCATACCAACTGACATGGAAATAACCATTCCGCTCATAAGTGATAGCCACTTACGGTAATACGTGATGTAGGTGACGATGATAAGAACTTGACTAATAAAAAGTCCGATAATGAGAATTAATGCAAGAGACATGATTTCAACTCCAATCATAAGTTGTCCATAAAAATATATTCAGAACTGACTTAAATTATGTTTTACCCAACTAGGGTATTTGGTAAATGATAATATCGGTTATTTTACTTTGATGTTCTGTCACTTTTATTCATTGACAAATAATACGTAAGGGGGGGTATACTATAAACAGAAATTGAAAGGAAGTGAGGCAGTTGGGTGAATATATGCATGACCATCCGGTAACACCCCGGACAGAGGATGAGAAAAATGCTGTCGTTAATCGCTTGAAGCGAATTGAAGGACAAGTGCGGGGTATTCAAAAAATGGTTGAAGAAGACCGTTATTGTGTTGATATTTTAGTTCAAATCAGTGCTATTAATGCTGCCTTGAAAAAGTCGGATTTTCCGTAGCTGAACGGCATACAAAGCATTGTGTCAGTGATGCGATTCAAACCGGGAAAGGACATGAAGCCATCGATGAACTGATGGAGGTTATGAAGCAGTTTTCCAAGTAAGGGGGGTATCATCTATGAGTGAGGCAAAACAACTGAATGAAGTAAACCAGCAGCATACACAGCTTGGTGTAACGGGGATGACCTGTGCTGCATGTTCCAATCGTATTGAAAAAACATTAAACAAAATGGATGGTGTGGAAGCACAAGTTAATTTAACGACCAAAAAGGCAACTGTAGACTATGATTCAGAAAAAACATCCATTGAAGATATTACGAATAAAATTGAAAATGTCGGCTACGGTGTTTTAATGGATAAAACAGAATTAGATGTTTTTGGGATGACTTGTGCAGCTTGTTCTAACCGTATTGAAAAAGTATTGAATAAGCAAGAAGGCGTTACATCTGCCAATGTCAACTTAACAACAGAAACGGCATCTGTAGAATATAACCCAGGACTCACAGATACGAAAGCATTGATTGATAAAATCAAAAATGTGGGTTATGATGCGAAACCTAAAGCTGAAGCAGCAGAAAAGCAAACGCATAAAGAAAAAGAACTAAACAATCAGAAGACGAAGTTAATCATTTCAGCTGTGTTAGCTGCACCGCTATTAGTAACCATGCTGGTTCATTTATTTAATATGACTATACCAGCTATATTCATGAATCCATGGTTCCAGTTTGCTTTAGCAACGCCCGTTCAATTTATTATCGGATGGCAATTTTATGTTGGTGCCTATAAGAACCTTCGCAATGGCGGAGCGAACATGGATGTGCTTGTTGCATTAGGAACGAGTGCAGCTTATTTCTATAGTTTGTCTGAAGCAATCAGGACTATCGGCAATCCGGCGTATGAACCGCATTTGTATTTTGAAGCAAGTGCTGTCATCATTACGTTGATTTTATTTGGTAAATATTTGGAAGCAAGAGCAAAAACCCAGACAACGAATGCCCTATCCTCTTTGCTGAATTTACAGGCAAAAGAAGCTCGCGTTATAAGAGATGGCGAGGAAGTATGACGCCAGTTGAGGAAGTTGTCGTTGGTGATCGATTAGTTGTAAAACCAGGTGAGAAAATACCTGTAGATGGTATGATTGTAAAGGGCAGAACCTCTGTCGATGAATCAATGATTACGGGGGAATCCATTCCAATTGAAAAGGACGTAGACGCAACGGTCATCGGCTCGACGATGAACAAAAATGGCTCGATTGAAATGGATGCAACGAAGGTTGGTAAAGATACTGCACTTGCATCGATTGTGAAAGTGGTCGAGGATGCACAAGGGTCGAAAGCACCAATCCAACGATTAGCCGATGTCATTTCTGGCTATTTCGTACCGATTGTTGCAGGTATTGCCATTCTAACATTTGTCGTATGGATTTCATTTGTCCAGCCTGGTCAAATTGAACCTGCTTTGGTCGCATCGATTGCTGTTCTTGTTATTGCATGTCCCTGTGCTTTAGGACTTGCAACACCAACATCCATTATGGTTGGCACAGGGAAGGGTGCAGAGAACGGAATTCTTTTTAAAGGTGGAGAACATCTCGAGCGTACCCATGAATTAAATGCAATCGTGTTAGATAAAACAGGAACAATCACTAAAGGAAAACCTGAAGTAACAAACTTTACAGGTGATGAGGAAACATTACAATTACTTGCGAGTGCGGAAAAAGGTTCAGAGCATCCACTTGCAGAAGCCATTGTTGCCTATGCAACAGAAAGAGATATTGATTTAGGTGAAGTAGATGATTTTAATGCTATACCTGGACACGGTATTAAAGCTACGATTTCCAACAATCAAATTCTTGTAGGAAATCGGAAACTAATGCAAGATCACCAAGTCGATGTTGGTGGTGCAGAACAAGAATTAATCGATTACGAAGTTGATGGAAAAACAGCGATGTTAATTGCTATTAATGGAAAATATCGCGGAATTGTTGCGGTTGCAGATACGATTAAAGAAACAGCACCACAAGCAATAAGAGAGCTACAAAAGAAGGCTTAGGAGTTATCATGTTAACAGGGGATAACGAGCGAACTGCACAAGCAATTGCAAAACAAGTTGGCATCGACCAAGTAATAGCCCAAGTGTTACCGGAAGAAAAAGCGGATAAAGTAAAAGACATCCAATTACAAGATAAGAAAGTTGCAATGGTTGGGGATGGTGTCAATGATGCTCCTGCATTAGCAATCGCCGATATTGGAATTGCCATTGGAACTGGTACAGAAGTGGCCATTGAAGCTGCTGACATTACGATTCTTGGCGGTGAGCTATTGCTCATACCGAAAGCAATTAAAATCAGCCATGCGACGATTAGAAATATCCGTCAAAACCTCTTTTGGGCTTTCGGCTACAATACAGCAGGAATCCCGGTTGCAGCAGTCGGATTACTTGCACCATGGGTTGCTGGTGCAGCAATGGCATTAAGTTCGGTAAGTGTTGTTTCGAACTCACTTCGCTTAAACGCGTGAAAATATAAAAAGATCAATTGAAAGGGGGTGAAAAGTTCATGGAGAAAACGTTAAATGTGCAAGGTATGTCATGTGGTCATTGCAAAAATGTCAGTTGAAGGTGCATTGAATAAACTAGATGGCGTATCAGTAGCTGAAGTTAATTTAGAAGCGGGTAAAGTAGATGTTACTTTTGATGAATCAAAAGTAAATATTGATGCCATGAAAGAAGCCATTGAAGAACAAGGCTATGATGTTAGTGCCTAACTATAAACATGAAAAAGCTGGTTTTCTGTTTGGAAATCAGCTTTTTCATGTAAAGAATTAAAGCAAGGTTGGAAAAAGACAGCCATTGATAGGTGATGGCATTAATGATGCCTCAGCATTAGTCGGAGCCGGTATTGGCATTGCGATAAATGCTGGTACCGACGCGTTACCATTGAAATAATTGATGTCGTCTTAGTGAACAGTAATCCCAAAGTTAATATTTTGATTTATCCAAAGCTACGCTGATTGCGGTTTTACTAATTGATTATGGCCAAGGAATTGTACCAACGTTGACATACTTTTTACCACTGAATGACAAAAAGTGTACCAGTAAATGACAGGTTATTACCACCTCACATCCTTTGGGTGATTTAAGTTAAAAAGCAATACGTATTTTGAATTATAAGTGTTATACTTGTTGTACTTATTTGATAGATTGTTCAACAGGAACTGAATTCCACAATCGGGACATATTGTTGAAGATCAAATAGCTTCAAGACTCCTGCAATGTCTAAAACCATCATCCTTATAGACAGACCAGTCTCTTTAAATAGGGAATAGGAACAATTTCAGGTGGTTATATAATGGGGTTGAAAAGGGGATAAATAAATGATCACTGAAGAGCTAAAGGATATAAACTTGTTAAAGAAAAAGGTTTATTGTAGTAAATGTAATCGAAACACTAATCATGGGATTATATATAAACACAAAGAAGAGGATTATATAACAGAAGGCAATTTTTACATTCTTGAGGAATACTACATAATAAAATGTATGGGATGATGACCATGCGGGAATGAATCATGCAATTGAATTATATAAGGAAGGAAATATGACAGTGAGTACTATTTGTGAAATTACAAATGTGTCAAAGACTTCGTTATATCGACAACTGAAATTATCTTAATAAAAGTTTGTAGTCAAGCTTTAAAGGTTTGGCTATAAACCTTTTCCTAATAAGAAAATATAATCTATGAAAGGTTTATTCTGAAGAGGTAAATAAATCACAAGTTTTGTTCACAAGATTAAAAATAGTTCCTTTAAAGACATTTTATGCTCCTTAAAGGAACTATTAAAATATATTTGACGCCTCTTACCTATTAGTGAGAATGTGGGTAAATGCTATGGCCAATTAATGGGGAGCAATTCCTCTCATAAAGTTGGCAATATCTATCGTTCCCAAACATACCACTAGTTACGTCAGCTGTGCATAATAAGTATACATACCAGGCTTGGTGACAGTCACTATTGAAGAAATTTTTATACAAAATCCCATTATCATCATTACACTTATAATCAAAACCAACAACAGGTCCACCGGTACCAGGATCTGCACCGAAGACGGTTACCTCATCGTTATCATTATTGGTTGATGATGATTCAACAGCTTTTGTAATGAATTAATTGAAAATAATCTTTTCAACTCATGTTTAGTACGTTTCTTAACGAGTTTCTTATACTCTTTAAATTTTGTTTATTAGAGAACATGTCCTTCATTTCATTAGTCTCCGCATTTTTAAGCGATTCTACGTAACTTCTAAGCTTATCATGTTCATTCTCACTAATTCCTAACTTTGAAGTTGGAAACTTCACAATTGCTCTTAAAGTGTAAAGTTTTTCTCCGTTTTCTTTTGCTTCTTCCAAATCTTTTTGTACATCTGCTGAACATTCTCATATTTTTCCTTCATCATATTATTCATAGATATATGCTGAAGAGAGTCGTGTTCACTTTCATCATAAGAATTAGCTAGAGCATTTAGTCCTGGTGCAAAAGTTAGTGTGATAATAGATAAGATTAATAAAAAGATTTTTCTTTTTATTTAGAAACCTCATATAAACCCACCTTTCCCA
>BBCA01000069.1 GCA_001311805.1 Lentibacillus juripiscarius JCM 12147
TTAACCGCCCTTTAAACTCATTAAATTCCAATTCCCCTGAAACTGCCTTACTCCCAATCGTGGAAATACCAAAACGTGATGATTCCTCGGATACAAAACAAATAACAGCGATATTCTTTGTGGTTTAAAATGGGCATCTTTTAACATTTTGATAGTTGCCAATGCACACAAAACCCCTACAACACCATCATAACCACCACCGTTATACACGGTATCAAGGTGCGATCCCATTGCAATAGTTGATTTTTGTCGACTTTCCAAATAGCCCAATGATTACCTGCCTGATCCCGATATGTTTGCATGTTCAGCTCCTTTGCAATATCGATAAATTGTTGATGCGACTTTGCTTCTTCATTTGTAAATCCCAATCTTGTAAAGGCATGCGGGTCATCCATTTTTTCAACATTATTCAATTTGCATAAGTTATGCTCCAACCATTCTTTTAAATTATCCAACTACATAACCTCTTTTTCCTTTATAAAAGTCATAACGAAAGTGGAATGTCTTTTACAAACTTATACGTGATTTTAGGCCTTCCCTTTTGTTTTAGTTTGTCATTCCGCATTTCTCTATTAAATTGGCATTTTCCAAGTTTGCCAATATCCTTCTTCCATTTCGGTCTGTACTCTGCAACCACCTCGAAACGTCCTGAGCAGTGAATTCCTGTCTGTTATATTTTCGTGCGTATATAATAAGTCTTACAGCATCTCTAAAATTAATTTCTTCTTCCACAAACTTTACCTTAAAACCCGTTTTATATATTCAACGTTTAAAAAACCGCTTTTCATAATTGGGGAGTTTAGTTGTTATGGATTGTTGTTCATCAATAACTAAAATCGATGCCTTATCATCTTCTTTCATTTTTCTTAAACCGAGACGGACATTTTGCTCAGCATGGGAAACATTTTCACCATAGCCAATGACAACACCAACTGACAATTGATCACGAACAATAAATTTATATGCAAGAGACGTCCACCACCAAAATTTCTAAAATAACTAACTTTGTACCACATCCCTCTTTGTTTTGTCATCATTTAAGGAATTTATCCTTTTATATTCCTTATCATTATATCGTTTTGAATTTTCAAATATTACTATGATACCTTAATTTAAAAACACAAAAGGTTCAATGACCGAATTTAAAACTCAAATAACAAATAATTAAAATTTTTTAACATTTTTTGTTTACAAACATGAAAGCGTTTGCTATGATTATAAGTACTAATTGAATATCTCTAAGAGAGCAGGAGAAGAGAACGTAAATGATAGCCCCAGGCTTTTATAGGAAGGGGTGTGTTTATTTTATGTCTTTTCTCTTTTTTTAGGGTTTATTCAAAAAAGAACAAAGGGGTGTGGAATTTGAGAAAGAGGTCTATTTTTGTAGCAATCACTTTATTGATTAGCATCTTGTTGCTAAGCGCATGTGCTGGCGATGACTCGTCATCTGGAAGCGGTGATGGTGATGGTGGCGATATTGGATCAATAACACTATATTCGCCAGAGACACCTGAGCTTTCCAAAGAACTTGCTCAGAAATTTGAGGAGGTTCATGGCGGTGATGTTAGTGTTCACTATGCTGGTACAAACGTATTAGTGAATCAAATGATGGCGGAAAAGAATAATCCTGAAGCCGATGTATGGTATGGGGGGGGAGGCATTCTTCCATTTGAGGCTGCTGTTGATAAAGATATCATCACCTCATATATACCCGAAAGTGCCGAGGACTGGGAAGTTGTTGAAGACGGTATCAAAATGAAGCACGAAGATGGTTATTATGTTGGAACTGAAATGTTCGTTCTTGGCTTTGCTTACAATACGGAATTAGTTTCCGAAGAAGAAGCGCCTAAAACCTGGGATGACTTATTAGATCCAAAATGGGAAGGCAAGATTCAGTTCCCTAATCCTGCTGCATCAGGTACAGCTACTTTAATGGTTTTAGTTATATGATGCAAAATGGAGAAGAGGAAGGCTGGGAATACTTCCAAAAGTTGACTGATCAAGCAAACTCCATTCCTGACTCAGGTTCTGGACCCACCAAAGGGGCTGCATTGGGAGAAGCCCACGTTGCAGTTGGGTTCGACTTTATGGCCTATGAGCATCAAAACAATGGAGAAACCGTAGATTTTATCGTACCGGAAAACACGCCAATCCTAGTAAATCCCGCAACATTGGTAAAAGACGGGCCTAATCCAGAGGGCGGTAAAAATTCATGGATTTCATGCTTAGTGAGGAAGCTCAGAAGGTCTTGGCAGATTGGTACCATATCCCAATCAATCCGGATGTAGAATCAAAAACACCGCTATCAGTGGATAAATTGAAGGAAAACGCAGTAGATTTGGATATAGACTGGGTAAATGAAAATTATGACCGCATTCGGGATGAATGGAAGTCAAAAATACAATAAAAGGAAGCTGATATAATGGGGGCAGTTGTAGTAGAACAACTTGTTAAAGACTTTTCAGGTGTCACTGTACTTCAGAATATAAATTTGGACATTGAAGAGGGCGAATTTTCGCTCTCTTGGGTCCCTCCGGTTGTGGAAAGACTACCACGATGAGGTGCATAGCCGGTTTTGAACAACCTACAGATGGGATTATTAAAATTGGTGATGAAACGGTAAACGATATTGCACCTAACAATAGAAACTGTGGAATGGTTTTTCAAAGTTATGCACTATTTCCACATATGAATGTATTTGATAATGTTGCCTACAGCTTAAATGTCAGTCGTCTTAAAAGCAGCAACCCACTTAAAAAGATGGGTATTTATACCAGAATGCTGAACAGCAAGCTTGCAAAGTATCCTAAGGATATTGAAGAAAAAGTCAATGATATTCTTGAATATGTCGAATTAGAAGATCATGCCAAAAATTAACCAGTGAACTTTCGGGTGGACAGCAACAAAGAGTTGCCCTTGCCAGGGCCTTAGTTATGGAACCGGAAGTTTTATTAATGGATGAACCACTGTCCAACCTTGACCAAAAACTCAGACACTCCATGAGAAACACAATAAGGCAAATCCAGCAGGACCTTAAAATAACCACAATTTTGTCACACACGACCAGGAAGAGGCCATGAGCATGGCGGATCGCGTGGCTGT
This sequence comes from Lentibacillus juripiscarius JCM 12147, assembly GCA_001311805.1. Next base: position 3,103 of record BBCA01000069.1, read on the forward strand.
TATGAAGGATGGTGAAATTCTTCAAATCGGCACTCCGACTGACCTATACAGTCATCCACAATCGCCATTCATCGCTGACTTTGTTGGCAAATCCAATATTCTGGATGGAAAGATTATTAGTCGGGACAACGGTGATGCCGTGGTTCAAATTGGCGAGCAATCCGTTAAGTCATTTTCTAATATTGAAAAAGAAGACGTCAAGTTGTTTATAAGACCCGAAAGTATTGATCTAGTAGATGAGAACTCCAGGAATTATGACAACTACTTTGAAGGTACAATACAATTCGCAACTTATTTAGGGTCGACTGTTAGGTATGATATAAAAGTCGGCAAGTATCAATTGATAGCCGATACTGTATATGAATCCGGTGATAATATCTTGGACACTGGAACTAAGGTGAAGTTAGGCGTCTCACCTGAAAGGGTGTTATTAATATGAAATGGGTTAAAAAAAATCTGACAGGTCTGGGGATTGTTAAGCTTTTAATCTACGCCTTTTTGCCTTATTCCTTGTTATACCTTTAATATCTGTCTTTCTTGTTAGTTTCACAAATGAACCCATAAATATTTTTGGTTCCCTTATAAGTGTAGACACTTTGCAGAGTACAATTGATAAATTCAAGAATTCAACGTTAGATAATTTTAAATCAATACTTTCCAATGGATCATACTTTGGAGCGTTAAAAAACAGTTTAGTGCTTTCTATTGTTGTATCCGCCGTTGTGCTGGCAGTATGCGTCCCAATAGCCTACGGAATAGCGCGAACCAGAATGCCATTTAAGAAAACAATCAGCGCTCTCTGTACAATACCTTTAGTAGTACCCACATTCATCTCTGGTTACGCATTTATTATTATGTTTGGACGTTCCGGCTGGGTTACTTATATTTACCAAGCACTGGGCGGTGAAGGTTTTCTCGTAGATCCATACTCCATGACGGGAATAGCTTTGGTTCAAATATTCTTCTTCTTCCCTTATGCACTATGGCCGATGGTCGCAGCATTTAAAGTTAGTGATATTTCGTTGGAAGAAGCATCTAGGAATATGGGGGCCAAAAGCTGGCTCACATTTTTCCACTGTAACTTTTCCTTTAGTAGTTCCGGGAATGCTATCTACTGGGCTTGTCATATTCGCTGTAAGCTTTTCCGACTTTGGAACGCCTATCATTCTGGCACCGACAGACTTGAATCTGCTTGTAGTAGAGGCTTACCGTGAAATTTCCGGATTTTTAATTGGGGTGGAGCAGCCATTCTTACAGTCATCATGATTGCAGTCGCTGGTGTTGTCTATTGGCTGCAAAACTACTTGCTTAAAGGAAAAATTATGATTCAGTTTCAGGAAAACCTAAACAAGTTAAGTTAAATAATAATAAATTACTAACCATACCGCTGTCTGCGTTTTCGATTTTCATAGTTTTGTCCCGCTGTTGTGCATACTTACAGTTTTCATGCAATCAGTAGCGACAACCTGGGGAAAGGATCCCTTACCTACAGGCTATACGCTGCAGCATTACGAAGATATTTTCACTGGGTCACTCGGCAATATACAAAACAGTCTGATATTAGCACTTGGCGCTCTTATATTGAGTGTATTAATTGCCACATTTGTATCCTATTTTGTAGTCAGGCACAATTCAACCGGACTAGATTTTATGACAACTGTACCACTTATAGTTCCCGGAATCGCCTTTGGTATTGCACTGATCCAAACATTCAATACTGCACCACTTAACCTAACCGGTACTGCAGTTATCCTAATTGTCGCCTATTCAATCCGTAGAATGCCTTATATGGTCAGATCAACAATCGGTACTATGAAATCCATTAAGGCGGATATAGAAGAAGCTGCGATTAACCTTGGAGCCTCCACCTTAACTGCTGCCATCACAGTTGTCGGACCTTTAATGCTACCGGGTATTGCGGCAGGCTCGATTCTGGTATTTGTAACAGTTATCAAGGAAACAAGTATTTCGATTCTAATGGCCCCAGCTGATTGGGCCCCAATGAGCCTTGCTATCTTCCAGAATGTACTAAGAGCTGAATATTACTCTGCAGCAGCAATGTCCATTATCTTAGTCGTAATTGTTGTACTATTCCAGGCTATCGCGAACAGAATTACAAATAAAGAATCATAATGAAGGGGTGCAAGGAGGACACACTGTGGAAAAGGAAAAGGGGTTTATTTTTGATTTGGATGGAACGATCTATTTAGATAACAAACTGATAAGCGGAGCAGCTGAAGCAATTAAAAAATTAAAAGACAGAGGCGACAAAGTTGTATTTCTTACAAACAAGTCTATTGAAGGCATCAGTCACTATGTGAAAAAATTAAACAGACTTGGTATTAATGCCAGCTCTAAGGAAGTTATCAATTCAAATTTACTGACTGCTAAATATTTAAAAAACAGATTAAAAATCATGAAAAAGTCATGGTTATTGGGGAGAAGCCTCTTTTGATGAATTGTTGGGCCAGAATGTTCCATTAACAGATGACTATCATGATGCAGCATTCGTAGTTTTAGGCTGGGATCGTAATTTCACATATCAAAAGCTTAATCACGCTTTTCAGGCTTGGCGCAACGGCGCAAAAATACTGGCAACCAATCCAGACAGGACTTGTCCAGTTTATAATGGGCAAATTCCTGACTGTGGTGCCATGATTGGTGCGATGGAAGGGGCTACAGGCGAAAAGGTTGAATTAATACTTGGAAAGCCCTCTACAATCGCTGCTCATTTTATTGTAACAGAACAGTTTAAGTTGCCACCCGAAGATTGCTTCATAGTGGGAGATCGACTGGAAACAGATATTAAAATGGGAAATGATTATGGCTTACAATCTGTACTTGTTTTAACTGGAATCACTGACGAAAATGGCGAAAAATTCACTGTATAAACCAAAAATTATTATTAACAGTGTCAAGGATATTGTCAATCTATAGAATCAAAAAGTATAATTCCATAATTTAGGGTTCCCAGCAGATACAGCTAAAGCACCAGCCTTCAAACCTCCCAGTATCTCTTCTTTGGAGCTCACTAGCCCACCTGCTATAACTGGCAGGTGGGTTAATTTTGTCAACTCATCTATTATAGTTGGCATAATACCAGGTAAAACTTCTATAGCATGCGGCTTACAGGAGTGTGCAATATCTATTCCCCTTTTCATAGCATTGCGGTCAATCAAGAAAATCCGCTGTATTGTCATCAAACCTTCCTCTTTTGCATATTTGATTAAGCTACTTTTAGTTGTAATGATACCTGCAGGCTTCCACACTTCTGCTATATATTTAATAGCGCTTGGTGAATTGGAAAGCCCCTCTATAAAATCAATATGGACAAATGTAGTTTTTCCAGCCTCTTTCAATTGATCAATATAATTCTTTGCCGTAATCAAGTTTCCTGTCAATAGAAAAGTAATGTTCGTGTTCGATTCAATGGCTCTACTAATATCAGACTTATGTTTTACAGATGAGATTACTTGTGAATCAACCATGTTTACAATACTTCTTTGCATCTTGAACCCTCCGAGACTTTTTGCTCATTGTAGCATACTTAATTAGTTTTCGGAGTTAATTGATCAAAATTTTTCTACTTTTCAAGACCATTGAAATGCCCATTAGTCATGCTTTCTATGCTTCGCAAATTATTAAGGGGCTCTTGCCTGTTCACTGAACTAACCGGACGACTGCAGTGCTGTCACACAACAAAAAAGGTGAAGATGCTGAATGATCTCCACCTTTTTTTATTAAAGAATTTAGGTAATCCAGGTGAAAAATGACTATCCACCTGTTCCCTTAACGGAAATCCATAAGTTCTGGATAATCCGTAATAATGCCATCTACCCCATAACCCATTAACCGATCAACCCATTCCTGGTCAACAATTGTATATGGCCATGTTTTTAGCCCATGTTGATGGATACGGTCTACCGTATCATGGTCCAGCAAGCTTTTATTTGGATTGACATAATCCGCATATGCTGCATATCCTTCAAGATGCTCATCGGTGATTTCACCGTTTTCTGCCTGGCCATATCCTACCAGCACCCCAACCGGCATGGAAGGCAGTATGCTATGGAACCTTTTTACCGAATCATGATTAAAGGATTGAACAATGATTTTATTGTTATTTGGTTTATGCATGTTACGTTCGATTAAAGCATCTGCAACCTTCTGCTCAACTCCAGGGTAAAGTCCCGGGCTCTTAAGCTCAATGAGAATACCAATTTTCCCCCTATAACGGTCCAGTATTTCTTCAAAGGTTGGAATTTTCTCACCAGCAAACGACTCATCATACCAGCTTCCCGCATCAAGGTTTCTCAGTTCTTCCAAAGTGTAATCACCTACACTACCAGTACCGTCTGTTGTACGATTCACAGTGGTGTCGTGGATACTAACCAATTTATCGTCTTTTGTCATTTGGACGTCTATTTCAATATAATCCGCTTTCTGTTCGAACCCCAAATCATAAGCAGCAATTGTATTTTCCGGAGCATGACCAGACGAACCTCTATGTGCAATCGTTTTGATAGTATTTTCATAGTTGTTATCTTGTGCTGCAAGTGCTTTTTCGATAGGTGACAGAAAGAAGAAACCCATAACGGCAACCGACAAAATGGCAGTTTGCTTGAATAACCTTTTCATACACTTCTTACCTCCTGTTATCATTTTTCTCCTCAGTCAGACAAAACTCACTCCCCCCCTCTTCATGTCAAGTTTACTAAGGAGTTTATAAGAAAACGCCCAGAAATACAGGCGTATTCTATTTCTATCAGTTACACAAAACTCAAGATAAACAGAAAAGAAACCCAACTAAAAACTATGGCTACAATAACAGTAACCACACGTTTAAAGGGGTTTCTCCAAATACTCTTCCCTCATCATAAATATGTTGATTTAATTTACTAAATAATAGCAAAACAACAATGTATCGTCAACGGGTTTTGAAAAACCAGCAGAAAATGGTACAAAAGTACGGTAGCAGAGCCGACTAATTATCTATTTAGTGATCGGCCATTTTTCTAAACCCCTGCTTTTCGATCCATGTTATCAGCAATCGATGACGGTAAAACCTTTTTTAGTTCCAGGTGCTGATGTCTCGGACTAACTATGGATTCCTAACTGACTTCAGTATTTGTTTACCGTTCTCAAATCTACTAATTCTACAAAATCCAGAGGTCGGCTAGAAAACAGCGCGCGCATTCAATAGAATCACGTTACTCAGCCTTAGAAAGACATTACTATAGACATTACTATTCTTCCTCGTTCTACCTTTGTCGGTTACTCTGTGACAAGCACCCATACCCTCTAATCTTCCAAAATTGATTCCTGTACCGGCAGATCTCCCCAGAAAGAGATATCTTCCTTAAGAATAGCTCCGCTGCTAATTGAGCGGGCTGTTTCTTCCATAGCCACGACCGTTTGTTTCGTCAGGTAGCCGTTACTTTTTTGACCGAGTACTTCAAAGTCATTGGCATTGTCGGCGGTTCCGCGCATTTCAAATAAAAACGTGGAAATATCATACTGATTGGCAATACCATACACACCGATTCCCGGGCTATATGTGGAGCCCTTGCCGGCATACTTTGCCAGGTGTCCCCAGCCTTTTGGTTCAATCGCGTCATATACAACTGCTCCAAGCTGCTTTGACCGGTAAAGCACGTCTTCATTGGTATGATTAGGGTGAGGATAAAAATAGCACCGGATACATACTTTCCGTCCTTCACCCATTGCGCTCCCTGGTGATGCAAGTCCATCATGTAGTCTATATCATATTTCTGCAACACATTCTGATGTAGAGCTTGTGTTTCCGGCTGAGTGCGTTCTGCATGGTCCCGGTTAAGATCGACATGATTAGCATTGTAGCGTGTTAAGTGACGCGGCCCTTTTGCTGCATAGCCCTCCAACTCGTAGTTCACATCTGCCATTGCACCGTCGGCATTGTACATCGGAATCATCAAAATGTTGACACCTTCCAGCACATCTTTCATTTTTCCAGTGCCAAGTGATTTAATGAAATCAAGCATACCCTTGGTAGTCAACGCCTCATCTCCGTGCTGCTGAGCAAGATATAAAATAGTAGGATTGTCAGGATTGTTCAAATATTTTACCAGCGGAATATCCCGTCCTTTAACCGTCTGCCCAATCACTTCCACTTCCATGTGTTCTTGCTTTTTGTTCTGTCTCTCAAGATCAGACATCATTTCCTTGTATGAATGCAAAATCTGCGTGTTGACTGTTTCATTCCCTTGGTGTTCTGGTCCCTTTCCTGCTGCATCTGCAACAGGTGGATTAAAAGTGGAACCCCCTAGTATAACTGCCCCGCTGATCACTGCCGTAAGTAATTGTTTTTTCATGGAATCCTCCTATTGATTTTCTTCTGATAAGCTTCTATATCTTTCTGTGAACTCCTTCCTGCTTGGATGAATTGATAGAAAAGTTAGATGAATCTAAAGGAGTATCTAATTCAGGTAGCTTCGGTTGCTATTTCGATTTCATGTGGGTTTATCTGGTTGTCCGAGATGATGTTTCTTAAAGTAAATTGTAAAGTTTATTGACATACCACTAGGATTTCTATTAAAAACTAGCTTGTCATAATTAAGTTCTCTTATAAATAGTCTATATAGAGGTTCAAAATTATTATGGGGGAATTAAATTTGACGAGAAAGACTGGATTTCTTTGCGATGAAAGCTACTTTTGGCATAATACAGGAAACGGAGCATTATTTATGCCGCCTGGTGGGTGGATTGAATCAGATGTCCATTCGGAAAACCCAGACACGAAACGTCGTTTTAAGAATTTACTAGAACGCAGTGGTTTGATGGATCATTTAACTCAAATTAAACCTCGCCCTGCAACTTTGGATGACATTCAGCTCTATCATGACTATGAGTACATTGAAAGGATTAGGGAATTAAGTGAAATTGGATACGGTGATGCCGGAGAGAACGCATTGGTAGGCAAGGATTCATATGGCATTGCTAAGCTATCTGCAGGTGGGGCTATAACAGCAGTAAAAGCAGTCATGAATGATGAAGTTGATAACGCTTATGCACTAACCCGCCCTCCAGGACACCATGCGGAGGCAGATCTTGGAATGGGATTTTGCTTATTTAATAATGTTGCTATCGCTGCCAAATATGCACGTAAACATTTGGGACTCGAGAGGATACTAATTCTTGATTGGGATGTACATCATGGCAATGGTACAGAATCAGCCTTTTACGATGATCCAAACGTTATGTTTATTTCTTTGCACCAGGATCGAAACTATCCACCTGAACGTGGTAGCGCAGAACATACTGGAACAGGCGCCGGCAGTGGCTTCAATATCAACATACCACTTCCCGCTGGTACTGGAAACGCCGGTTACCTCCATGCGATGAAGGAAATTGTTAAACCTGTGGCAGACCAATTCAAACCCGAACTTGTGTTAATATCTGCAGGACAAGACCCAAGTATGTTTGACCCGCTTGCAAGGATGATGGTAAGTGCGGAAGGGTTCAAACATATGACCAGATTCATGATGAATATTGCCAACAAGCATTGTGAAGGTAAATTTGTTGCTTGTCATGAAGGTGGATATAGCTCAGCATATGTACCATTCTGCTCACACGCAATTGTTGAGGAGATGAGTGGGGTCAAAACAGAGGTTGAAGATCCTTTTGCTCAAGCTTTGCATACCCTGCCTACTGATGAATTATATAGTACGCAGAAAGAATATATCAATAAAGCTAAAGAAATCCAGTCCAAGTATTGGAACCTTTAGTGTCAAACTTTATCAACTTTACACATAGGTCAAAACAAAACCCTTCTTGTTTCAACTTTTAATTGACCGGGATTTAGCAGAAGGCTGTTACTCCACGATTTACAAGGTTAAAATACGAAGATATCCCTGTATTTTACCCCTTTGGTGAATTATAAAAAATGTAATAGGAACAGGCCAGGATAAGCGTTTCCTGGCCTGTTTATTTGAAATTCCATACATCAATATGGTTCGACAAAATTCGGGTGGTGACAGGCACACCCAAACAGGCACACCGAACCCCTCTAACCTTGCATCGCAACCGCCCGTACCGGTGAACCGTCTCCATCGGACAGGTTCAGTGGCAACATTGAAATGATCGGGTTCGGAAAATCAATCGCCGCCAGGTTGGTCAAATTTTCAATAATGACACCGCCCCGCCCCAATATTTCCTCATGCACGCCAAAATTGTCACCACCGGTCTTATCCGGGTTCAACGCATCGATCCCGATAACACGAACTCCTTGGTCAAGCAGCGCTCGCGCTACTTCCTGGTGGATGTAGGGATGCCGATGATATTTTTCTGTCCCGGCATATTGATCCCATCCAGTATGAAACAACACGATATTGCCAGGATGAACCTGCTTGATAAACGCGGCTGTGTCTGCGAGCGTAATCGCTTCCTGCTCGTTTTTTCGAATACCGGAATGATAACGCCAGGCCCGATGAACATATCCGGTTCCAGCTGATCGATACGAGAGCCATCTTCGTAAAATGGTAAGGTGCATCCACATGCGTCCCCGTGTGGGAAGCGATGTGAAGATGATGCACACTATACCCATCATTTTCGTGCGTTGCTGCTGGGTATATATGTGGCGTTGGATCTCCCGGAAAAATGGGCGTCTGATGATTGAGATCCATGGTTAAGTCGACGATTTTGCTCGGTTTCATCATACATTGTCTCCTTTGATAGGCGTGCTGTGTCGCTCTGTTTTTTAATCACGGACCATCCATTTATCACTATGCCTTTTTGCTACAGCACCTTGCACCATGCTCGTCACCAATTATTTCGTATAATTATCAAAATACCCTTGAATATAAACAATCGGGGTTCCTTTGTCCCCGCTTCCGGATGTTAAATCAGACAGCGAACCGACTAAATCAGTCAGGTTCCGTGGCGTCGTTCCTTGTGCATCCATCGCGTCCGATGAACTATCATCCTGCTCATCAATAACGTGGTGATCGCTTGCTGCAATTCCTCCCCTTTTAAATCGGAAAATTGATTATCAGCAAGGTATTTTAATTTCGTTTCATTAGGGGTGCCATTAAGCCCTGCCGTAAATGCTGGCGAAAACGACTGGATCGGCCAGTTCCCATATTTTTCCAATAGGGTCTTTGAACGCACCGTCACCATAAACCATAACCTCGACCTGTTTACCCGTTTTATTCGTAAGCATTTGCTGGATAGTTTCCACGACCGGCTGGCAATCGCGCGGGAACAATTTAACCTGATCCGCGGTTGATTTATTCGATCCAAGCAGTCCGTATTCCGCATTGTATCCACTGCCATTGACCGAAGAACTCAAAATATCGTCCAGACTGTACACCGTTTCTCCGCCGTTTTCCTTTAACAGACGTTTAGTCCGGACACGGCTATGGATATCACAGGCGAGAACATGGCCGGTGTAATCCAGAATCGTCTGTGCATTGTTGGCAAAAATAACGTCACACTCAATACCATATTCCTCTACCAATGATTTATAAAATCAATATAATCAACACCGGTAAATGTATGTTTTTTATATCCAAATAGTCGCGGAATTGCTGTTCAGTCAGCACATCCGTCCACGGGTTCACGCCCTTGGCATCCAGTTCATCAAGACTGACTAAATGGTTGCCCACCTCATCTGATGGGTAACTAAGCATCAGCACAATCTTTTTCGCGCCCTTGGCAATCCCACGAAGACAAACAGCGAAACGGTTCCGGCTTAATATCGGAAACACGACACCAATGGTTTCATCGCCAAATTTTGACTGAACATCCTGAGCAATATCAGCAACCGTTGCATAGTTTCCCTGCGCACGGGCAACAATCGATTCGGTGATCGACACAATATCCTTATCCTTAATGGGGAATCCTTCCTGGTCTGCTGCCTGCAATACACTATCGACGACGATCTCCTCAATATTGTCTCCTTGATGGATGATCGGGCAACGAAGGCCACGTGATACAGTCCCTACTACTCGTCCCAATGTAATCTCTCCTCTTCATTGCTGTTTAGCGTTACTACTAGTACTATATACGGAAATTCTAAAATAAGTAAACTAATTTAGTGAACATTTTTAAGTGAGGAGATCCAAGAATGAATGCAATAATCACCCCCTGCAGTATATGGAAGATGTTAACTCAATTAAAAACTTGGCCGCCAACACCAATTTAGCAGGAGATAAAACAGAGTGGACCATGAACCTGGCTCCGGTCAAATGGAGTACTTCGCCATCTCTAACGCCCGTTTGGATCACTTACATAGCACCACAATCTGATAAGGTATGGTCCGGGCTGGAATACTTTTGGTTGAAGGGCCATAGACGACGACCAAATGGTTGCCACCAAGTTCTCCCATAAAGGCTTGCCCATTGGTTGTCACAATCCGGGTAGAAGAATCCGGATTTAATGCTAATCGGTTGTCCTCGCTTACAAGCGCTGTGTTAAAATAACTCACTTTCACATGGTGGCCGGCATGCTCTTTTACCATGACAAGGGCTGGGTATTGGGGTGGATAAATCATGATCATAGGTGCGTTGGCATCGTAATAGCCTGTTACGATATCGCCGACAGAAATCATTTCCTGGTGAAGAACATACGTATCCGGACTTACGATAAAATGGGCCAGAGCACCTTCTTCATTTTGAAGTTCAACCATTTGCACACAACCGTTTTGAAAGTCCCCGCTTTGAACATTGTGTACTCCCGTAACTTTTCCAGTAAACAATCCAAATGAAATCATGCGTATTGCCTCTTTTCTTTAAAATGGTCTACAGCATGATATGTGTCTATTCCCAAATGGTTATATGGTTTCATTTCTGAGCAGAAGTGAAACAATAAACGCAGCTAGTTAAAAAATCATATCGTTTCTTTACTGGTCGAGTTGCACCGCTCTCGCTCGAGTTGAGGCCGCCCTCGCTCGAGTTGCAGTCGCCCCTCGCTCGAGTTGACCCGCTCCTCGCTCGTGTTGCACCCGCTATCGCTCGAGTTGCGACCACTCCCGCTCGAGTTGCAACCGCTATCGCTCGAGTTACAGCCGCTATCGCTCGAGTTACAG
>BBCA01000070.1 GCA_001311805.1 Lentibacillus juripiscarius JCM 12147
TAAACTTATTAATATACTTGCGAATCAATGAAAAAAGGGAGCCCGTGGAGGACTCCCTTTTTAAATGCAACTTTAGCATTACTGATTGTTTTGTTGACTTTGTGCTTGTGTAGCTTGCTGCTGAGCTTGCTGCAGCTGCTGTTGTGCTTGCTGAACCTGAGGGTCTTGCTGTGCTTGGGCACCAGCTTGAGTCTGTGCATTTTGCAGTTGCTGCTGTGCCTGTTGTACTTGCTGCTGAGCTTGCTGCAACTGTTGTGGATCTGCGCTTGCCTGAGCCTGTTGAACAGCCTGCTGAGCCTGTTGTGCTTGTTGTACAGCTTGTTGCAGCTGCTGTTGGTTTTGTTGTGCCATAATAGATAACCTCCAGTTAAAAATTTTGTGTGTAAGAGCTCCTTCACGCTCCTTTCCTAGTTGTTACGCATGTCTGTGAAAATATGTATACTTTTTGATACTTTTTTCCATATATTAAAGATCGATCTTTCTAAGAAGGGAAAATGACTGTTAAGAGGTGGCAGGAATCAACCGGTCGGAGGTAAGAATCGACCGGCAAGCGCAGTTATCAACCGGTTGAAGGCAAGAATCAACCGATCGGGGACAAGAATCAACCGGTCGGAGGCGAGAATCAACCGGAAGCGGCAGGAATCGACCGGAGAGCAGCAAGAATCAACCGGTTGAAGGCGAGAATCGACCGATCGGGGCGAGAATCAACCGGTCGGAGGTAAGAATCAACCGGGAGCAGCAAGGAATCAACCGGAGAGCAGCAAGAATCAACCGGAGAGCAATAGATATCAACCGGTTGCAGGCAAAATCAACACGTCCGCAGCAGACATCAACCCGAATGCAAACTTCCCCTCATGCATAATAAAACGGTAATCCTTTCATACTAAAAATCATGAATATATCTTTCTTCCTGAGAGGTTGTCCGCATGAATAGGAATATGGAACAAAAGAAGATTAAGCGGGATTTTGAAAAACTAATAACAGAATTAAAAAAGAAGGACGGATTCATTCATCAGCAGGTCAAGCATAATGACAGTACGATGCATGTCGGCTACTTAAAAACATCCGTCGATCCGGAAAAGCTGCAAAAGTTTATCCTGCCGCGTGTGCAGGATTATGTGTACAATGATTTGGCTCAGCTGGAGAATCATATGCCAATAGCCAAAACAGAGCTCCTGGATGATGCAAGCAAGGTGCAGGAAAAGCTTGTAGAGGGCTATTTATTCATACATATGGAGGGTTCGATTCCTGCCTATTTGCTGATTCCTGTCCCTTTGGATCAGAAACGGCAAGTGAGCACACCTGAAGTGGAATTCAGCGTTGTGGGGCCTAAGGAAGCATTTGTGGAAGACATTGACACGAATTTAAACCTTATCCGCAACGTCTGGCTATCCCCGAATTGCATATCGAAAACTTCAGGTTGGCACTGTGACAAAAACGGCAGTTGCTGTCGTCTCCATTAAAGGGATAGCTGATGAAGAGAACGTCAACACAGCTGTTCAGCGAATTAAGGATGTTGATCTGGACCAGGTTGTAGATAGTTCATTTGTGCAGCAGTCCATCGCTGATAACAAAAATTCACCGTTTCCACAATTGCTGGATACGGAACGGCCGGACAGAATTGCGTCCATCCTTGTGGAAGGGAAAGTGGCTATAATCGTCGATGGGTCCCCACATGTGCTGCTGGGGCCGACGACATTGATTGAGTTCTTCTCGGCATTTGAGGACTATTTTTTAAATTGGATGGTGGCTTCGGCATTCCGGCTGATCCGACTTATTGCGGTATTTTTCTCGATCTTGGTGACACCGTTGTATGTCGCCGTTTTGACCCACCACTTTGAAGTAATACCGAACACCATGCTGGGGACGCTGGTCAATTCCAGGTCACAAGTGCCATTTCCTCCCATTATGGAGGCAATCATCCTTGAACTGGCGATTGAACTTCTTCGTGAGGCAGGAGCCAGACTGCCGACAAAGGTTGGCCAGACAATCGGTATTGTGGGTGGTATCGTAATTGGAACGGCATCGGTAGAAGCAGGGCTGACAAGTAATGTTCTATTGATCGTTGTGGGAATAGCGGCACTGGGGTCATTTACAACACCAGTATATAAAATGAGCAACACGATCCGTCTCATTCGGTTTCCGCTATTGCTGATTGCTCATGTTTACGGTCTGCTCGGATTGACGATTTTTATTGCTTATATCATGGTGCATTTATTACGGCTCACCTCGCTGGGCCGGCCATTCATGGAACCAATCTTTCCATTCCGGATTAAAGATTTCAAGGATGCACTAATCCGTTTGCCATTTGACAAGCAGAATAAACGGCCGTATCAAGTCCGGCCAAGTAAGGTAATGCGCCCCACAGCAAAAGACAAAGACAGGTAGAGGGATGCACAATGATAACGTTAAAAGATAAAGTTTCCGCTTTTTTTGTGTTTTCTTGATTACGACATCACAGATTGGTGTCGGGGTTCTCGGATTCCAAAGTATCATCAATAAATATGCAGGCCATGACGCATGGATATCCCTCATTGTTGCGGCAATTGCGTTTAGTGGCGTCATCTGGATCATGTACAGAATGCTCCGTCACCATGATGAGGGGGACATTATCGCTATCCACCAGTTCACTTTTGGCAAGTGGCTGGGCGGTTTTTTACGGTGCTGTTTGCATTGTATTTAGTATTAATGGCGACAGTGGTACTGCGTACATATGTGGAGGTGATTCAAGTATGGATGTTTCCGCATATTGACGTGTGGGCACTGTTATTGCTAATCATACCACTTGTCTATTATACGATAGCAGTTGAATTCCGGACGGTTGTAGGGGTCTGTTTTCTTGGTGTGGTCTATCCTTCATTTTTGGTGCTAACGTTATTTTTCCCGATAAAATATGCGGAACCGGCAAATATAATGCCAGTTATGGACCATTCAGTTGTAGAGATTATGCAATCGTCGTCATTGGCATCTTTAAGTTTTATGGGTATATCGGCACTGCTTGTGTTTTACCCGTTTATCCGGGATGCTGTGAAATCACAAAAATTTGCCCATCTCGCAAACGGATCCACGATGCTAGTCTATTTGGCAATCTGCCTCGTGTCTTACCTGTACTATAATCAGATGGAACTAGAGAATATCATCTGGGCAACGCTCGAGCTCTGGAAGGTTATCGAGTTACCTTTCATGGCACGCTTCGAATACTTTGGCATTGCAACACTGTTTTTTTCAATTCTGCCAAACGTTGCACTGTTTACGTGGGCATCGGCGCGGTCGTTAGACAGGGTGTTCGGCGCCGGGCATAAAGATGGCAGTCATGCTGCTTGTTTTGCTATTTCTTGCATGTGTTGTGATGACGGACAGGCTGGGTGTTAATGTATTGAATGATGTGGCTGGGAAAATTGGGCTCATTTTATTATTTGTGTATGTACCGCTCTTGTTCTTTCTAAACTTCATTCGCAGGAAGGTGAAGCAGAATGGGTCGTAACTACGTCATTTTTTATCCTCTTTGTCATTATCAGTATGGCAGCAAATATCGACATGCCAAAAAGTGATTGATCAGATTCAGACCGTTACGATAGCGGGACATGACCTTGCGGAGGATGACAAAGTCCGGACAACTGTCGTTGCGCCTTTCTTTGCGAAAGAGGGCGAACTGCAGGACTTGTATTACACCAATACAGCCTCCACGATTTATAAAAATAAAATTAAACTGAATGCTCAGGCATCTGAACAGTTGCTTAATGCCAAAATGGAAGTGATTTTATACAGTAAAGAACTAGCTGAAAAAGGGATGGAAGACTATATTCGTTATCTTTTACGGGATCCGTCAATTGGGGCTAATTTACATTTGGCTGTTACCGAAGGGTCGAGCAAGGATATTCTGAAATCGTTTGAAACTGGAAAGGGAACCGGTATGTATTTAGAGGATTTACTGGAACATAATGTACAGCACGGTCACTTACCGTTAGCCGATCTGAAGGAATTCAGTTCCCATTTGGAAAGCAAGAGTCGCGATCCGTTTCTGCCGATGCTTGGCCTCAAGGATGGTAAGCCGTATCTGAAAGCATTGGCTTTATTTGATGAGGATAAGCTGGTTGACACGATACCGATTCAGGAAACCGGTGTGTTTAAAATGCTATATGAAAGAGTTTCAGATGGACAATATAATGTTTCTTCCTCAGACTTTGAAGTATCCATCCAGAATATTGAATCTTCCAGAAGCATAAAAGCTGTAAAGAAGGATGGTCAAGTGGAAGTAACGATAAACGTACAGATGAAGGGCGTTATCAGGGAATTTTCCAAGGATAAAGCAGTAAGCCGGTTGCCGGCAAATTGAAAAAAGGTGAAAAGTGACTTCCAAAAACGCCAGAAAAATGGTGAAGCGCCTTCAAGAGCTTAACATTGACCCGCTTAACATAGAAGGCTATGTGAAAGGCCAGGTCCGGGGTTATAGTAAGAAACAATTTGAAAAAGCCTATCCGGAACTTCCCGTCCATATCAACGTTGACGTTTCACTGACGGAATCCGGAGCCAGACGCTGACGGACATCACCCAAATGGAGCGGCGCATATTAAGGGAATTTCACTATAACAAAGATTCATGCGGGCTGTCACTGAAGGTCATCAATCGACTCATATTTCCTTTCAAAATCAAGATGCTCAATCTCCCATAAATAAAAGGAGGCGATGGTCAGATGTGGGCTCCAGACGGTCTTTCTATCCAATAGTATCTTCCGGCGTTCAGATTTATCGACTTCGTACAGCCATTTTGCGCCGCGCTGGATGCCAATATCGTCAACGGCGAGCACGTTCATTCTGCCGAGTGAAAAAACAAGAAACATCTCTGCAGTCCATTTGCCTATTCCTTTGATGCTTGTCAGCTGCTTCACAACGGTATCATTGTCAAGTTCATGCAAGGCATCCAGTACGATTTCACTGCGGAGAATTTTTTCAGCCAGGTCACGCAAATAAATTACTTTTCTTCCGGACAGGCCGATTGTTCTCAGTTGTTCATCTGAAACAACTGAAATAGCCTCTGCCGTGATATGATTTTCGAGCATTGTTTCCAGACGCTTAAAAATGGCACTCGCTGCTGCTACCGAAATTTGTTGTCCAATAATCGAGCGCACCAATGATTTAAACAAGTCGGGCCGCATTGCAACCTCTATATCTCCAACAGCATGGATTAGTTTGTTCATTTGCGGGTCAGCTTTCCCCAGTTCTATAACGGATGGGTCATTTTGTTTTATCATTAATTTTTCCATAAACACACCTCAACACCACCATAAAAGTTTCCAGACAACCTGGATAAATGATGAAAACACGTGGAAATTTGTTAGCCTAAAACGTAATTCTTTGGTATGATATACATGATATCAATCAAATGCATTTTATACAATCTGCATGCAAGCGCTATTTATCATTATAAGAGAGGTGGATATTGTATGAGTAAACCGAAGATAGTCGTTCTTGGCGCTGGTTATGCCGGAATGATGACAACCAAGCGGCTAATGCAAAAGTTACGCCCCGAAGAAGCAGAGTTAGTGCTTGTTAATAAGCATAACTATCATTATCAGACAACATGGCTTCATCAGGTGGCAGCAGGCACTGTTAATCAGAACCAGGCACGCATGATGATCAGTGATGTCATTAATCCAAATCGTGTCAACTTGATTTATGATGAAGTTGTTGATGTGAAAAAGGATGAAAACCGTGTCCTTCTGAAAAACAGTGAAATTACATACGATTACCTGGTGATTTCGCTAGGATTTGAAACAAACACATTTGGTATCAAAGGCATGGAGAAAAATGCGTTCTCCATTACGGATATCGAATCAAGCCGTATGATTCGCGAACACATCGAGTATCAGTTCGCTAAATATAGCACGGATAAGAATCCGAAAGACGAAGATTTGGCCATTCTTGTCGGAGGCGGCGGTTTCACTGGTATTGAATTTGTCGGTGAGCTTGCTGAGAAAGTGCCGGAACTCTGTAAGAAATATGATATTGACCGGAACAAAGTGCGCATCATCAACGTAGAGGCAGCACCGCGCGTCTTGCCTGGTTTCGATGACGAACTTGTTTCTTATGCGAAGCGTTCACTTGAAGAGCGCGGCGTTGAGTTCATGGAAGGTGCCAAGATCAACGAGTGCAAGAAAAACAGTTTTGTTATCGGTGATGACAATGAAGAGATTAAGGCAGGCACGATTGTCTGGACTGGCGGTGTGACAGGAAACTCTATTCTTTCCAAAGCCGGATTCGAAATCACCAAAGGCAAAGTAACCGTCAACGGAGACATGCGCGCACCGGGCGAAGAGAACATCTTCATCCTTGGTGACTGTGCATGGGTCATGAATGAAGCGGAAGGCAAGCCATTCCCGCCAACAGCACAGGCAGCTATGCAGCATGCGGACACTTGCGCCAACAACTTGCAGGCACTGTTGCATCGGGAGCCAATGAATAAGTTTGTTTTCGATGACAAAGGTACTGTTGCTTCTCTTGGTGAAACAGATGCAATGGGAACGGTATTCAATGACAATAAACTGTACGGTAAGCCAGCTGTTTCGATGAAAAAGGTCATTGACAACCGTTATCTGTTCCTGCTTGGCGGACCGAAACTTATTCTGAAAAAAGGCAAACTGCGCATGCTTTAATTAATTGAGGAGGGTCATGTTTATGAAAAACGGTACATTGTATGTGTTCCTGCTTGTACTTGCGGGCATTGTCGGATATACTGCAGCGACACGCACCCTTGAGGACACACGAGACTTCCGTTAAAGATTAAAATGGAAAGCAACCCTTAGGCTAAGCTTCCTGTGGGTCTAACAGTGAGATAGGCTGAGGGAAGCCGCATTAGCCGCTGGGGGCTGAAGCTAGACAAGACAAACCATCCTGTCCGCGTGGCAGGGTGGTTTTTTCACTGTAAAATGTGATGCTTATCACTGTTTATATAGGGTAAACCAGTTATAGTGGGTTTATAGGGAGGGTTTCTATGACGATTGAACTTATTATTTTGCTGACGGTTCTATTATTGCGGCACTTGGTGGTACGTTTTATGCGTTTAAACAAGAAGAGAATAAAATAAAGAAGTATGAAGAGGAAGGGGATACGGTGGAAGATCAGCTGCGGCGTTCGCATGAGTACGAGTCATCGTCTTTGAAATCAAACGTGCCGTTGCAGCTGGTGATTTATGGTGTCACCATAACCATTTCACTCATTGTTTTTGCGTTTTTATGTTTTTTAAGGTACAACAGAATAGCATTCATACTTTTGTGGCTATGCCGGATACTAAAAGACAGGAGGTGGTTACATGCTGACCGTTTTCTTGTCTTTTTTATTGGCATCGGCCCCGTTATCGGTTATGGATGATGGAGAAACCGTTGACAAGCTGATGAAAGAAGATTTTGAGCTTTCTTATGTGGACAGGCTGCTTATCGACGATGTCAAGCTTAAGCTCCAGATGGATGTTTTGAATGAAAAATCTATCAGGAGCCGGTGAATGCCAAGTTGGATGATGACGGCGACATCATAAGTGAAAAGCCAGGGACTGCACTGGACAGGGTGAAATTCCGGAAGCTGTTCCGGGATTATTTTACGATGGAAGCCCTACGCAACTGACGCTCCCCGAACAGAGGGTTTACCCGCGTGTCGACAGTGAGCTGCTTGCTCAGATAAGCGAGAAGACAATCGGCAGTTATCAGACAAGCTTCAGCCCGAATAACGAAGAACGAACGCGGAATATCGAATTGGCGGCCGAAGCAATCGATAATCATGTTGTGTTTCCGGGTGAGTCGTTTTCATTTAATGAAACAGTGGGCGAGCGAACGAAAGAAAAAGGCTATCAGCGCGCCCCGGTTATTATCGAAGGTGAATTGGCCGAAGATATCGGTGGCGGGATCTGTCAGGTTTCCTCCACATTGTACAATGCCGTTGACATAGATGGAATGGAAATTGTGGAGCGGTACTCGCACAGCCGAAGTGTTCCTTATGTTCGTCCGGACGGGATGCGACTGTCAGCTGGCATGGGCCTGATTTTGTCTTTAAAAACACATACAAAAGGCCGATTTTAATTCGTGCTTGGGCAGAGAACGGAATGATGACGATTCAGATTTTGTCATCTGAACCGTCATAAGTGATGCCGCATGTACCTTGATCACATTGCCGGACGGGGATAAGTTTCCTGTTTCTGGCAATTTTTTATATAAATAATCCCCGAGTCCAATCCATTTCACACCATATAAAAACGGTACAAGCACCCATAAGGCCGGCAGCTTCTTTGTTACAGAAATGATGGCCTGAAATCCTTGAAACCACTGGCCCCTGTCATACACATGCAGGTTTCCGCCATCGCTTCCGGATAATTGTCCAAATCGCGGAACGAGGAAAATTTCAGATGGTGGAACCAGTCCGCTTTCTTCCAAAACAGTGACGATTTTGTGCACAATTTGCAGTAACTGTCAAAATAAATGATCATCTCTATCACCTTTCGCTTTTATTTTACCATGTATTTTGGTTAAACTTTAAGTGGGAAGGAAGGTGTTAGGCATGGACATTCTAAACCTTGATGAGCATTTCAAACATAATATGGAAACAACATACCGAAACCGGCTTGAAGAGCTGTTGGAAGAGTTTAAACGTGGCCATTACCCCAATGTACTATCGAAATCAGCCGAACTGCGTGCAGAGCCGGATCTTGATAAGGAACTTGCCGAGAAACTGCGGATGGTGGATGCGATATGCCATTCGGAAATAGGCGAAGTAAAATCCGCGACAGCCATCATCTCGGAATTATTTAATGAATCGGGAATCGATCAGATGCTGCTGGGTGAGCTGGCTTTCATGTGTGATTTCAAACTTGCCCGCCGGATTTTAAGTACTGCGGTCAAACAAATGGAGGAAGATGGACAAACTGACCGTCTCAAGCTTGCTCGCGGCTATTTGGTGTTGGCGGAAGCAGAAGAAAATCTGGATAAATATGTCAGGGCCATTAAATATTTCAAAAGAGGACTAAGCTATTTCCAGGAAGATGATAGTAAAGATCAGTATATGATTCTATACCTTCATTTCAAAATCGGCATGATGTACTCGATGAAAAATGATACAGAGGAATCGCTTGCTTATCACAGCAAGGTTATTGACATGGCCGGGGAAGGAAATACCGGGCTGAAGATCAGCAGTCTGGTGACCATTGCCAAAACATACGGAAGCAAAGATGAAAATGAAAAAGCATACCCGTATTTAGAAGAAGCGCTTAATCTTGTGCAAGGATCTGACCAAGAGCAAACATTGACCCACGCTGAGGCGTTGACAGAGATGGCGTTCTACCACTTTAACAAATCGGCATACACTCAAGCGGTGCCGTATTATAAAGAAGCTGTGGCCATTTATGAGAAATTGCCGCAGACATCCCCTCGTAAATTGGGTATGATTTATATGCAATACGCCTACTGCCTGGAGCATATGGATGAAAACGATAACCGTCAGGCAGGGAACATTTATGAAAAAGCAGTTGACCGAATGGAAAAGGCAAATGACCGCGAACTTCTGGAAAATGCCATTGGTGATGTGATTGCCTTCTTCGACCGCACCGGCAACGACAAGAAAAACGACAATATGAGAACAGGTTTGTAAAAATGGTGAATGCGTGACGGTTTTTCTTGACGGCTATCGTCTTTCAACGTAATATGATAGTTGAAAATGAGAATCTTTATCAATTACATAGCTGTCTGAAGTGGGTGAGATTTATTGATATTGCTGATGCGAGCAGCAAAGTCGTACACCTGCTGAAGAAGCAATTGAATGGATTACAAACGAGACGGAGGGGCGAGAGCAATGAAAAAATTAGCGATACTAGTTCTTTTGATGATGCTAGCTTTTCTTGCTGCATGCGGCGGAAATGACAGCAGTCAGGATAAGGATGAGGGCAACTCGGATGATGCGGGCAATAATGACCAGCGTACCGTGACGATTGAAGATGCAAGGGGGGAACAGACGATTGAAGGGACACCGGAAAATATTGTTGCCCTGGAATGGTCGTATGCAGAAAACCTGCTTGCCCTTGGCGTTCAGCTGCCGGCGTAGCTGATTTGGATGGTTTCCACCAATGGGTAAACATTGATAAAGAGTTCGATGAAAGCGTGGCGGATGTCGGTACACGGCAAGAACCAAACCTGGAAGCAATCAAACGCCAGGATCCCGATTTAATCATTGCGGTTAAATTCCGTCATGAACAATATTTGGACCAGCTGAAGGAGATTGCACCGGTTGTTATGTTTGCTCCTTATGGTGATGAGGCGATTCAGGATCACTACCAAAACATGATCGGCGAAATGAAAAAACTGGCTAAAATAGTGGATAAGAAAGATGAAGCAGAACAGGCGATCGAGAATTTGAATGCCTATATTGATGAGCAGAAGCAGCGTGTAGCTGATGCTGGACTGGAAGGGGAAACTTTCCTTGCCACACAAGCATTCTCAGGACAGAATACACCGACAATCCGCATGTTTACCGATAATTCCATGGTAGGCAAAGTGATGAAAAAACTTGGCTTTGACAATGCGTACTCAACAGAAGAGCCAGAAGTTTACGGGTATTCAGAGGTGACGATTGAGGCGCTGCAGAACTTCCAAGATCAAGAAGACTTGCAATTCCTGTATATTGTTCAGGAGGATGACAATATTTTTGAAACGGACTATAAAGGTAACCCAGCCTGGGAGAATTTGAGTTTTGTCGAGAATGGCAATACACACCGGATGCCTGGTGACACATGGACATTTGGTGGTGTGCTTTCCAATAAAGTACTGGCAAAACAGCTGGTAGATGCTATGGTAAAAGAGTGATTGGATGAATAGCCGACTTCGCAATATCATCACTGCGGTTCTCACCTTTGGGGGTGGAACCGCGCTTTTATGCATCCTTGCATTTATACATATTAATCAGGGCAGCGTTTCCATCTCCGTTGGTACGATCATTGATGCGATTGTCGCTCCTGAAGATAATTTGGAACATCATACTGTCCGTATGCTTCGTCTTCCAAGAGCGGTTATGGGAATTATCGCCGGCGGTGCGCTGGCTGTATCCGGTGCGGTGCTGCAAACTGTGACGAAAAACCCGCTTTCCTCGGCTAGTACGCTCGGTATTCATTCCGGGACCTATTTTGCCGTGGTGCTGAGCACGGTTTTCTTTCCGGCGGTACTGGTCGGGAATGGAATCATTGCCGCTTTTATGGGTGGGATTCTGACATTTTTAATCGTGTTTGTGTTGTCGGGCAGCAGTAAAGCATCTCCAGTCCGGATGGTTCTTGCCGGTATGATTGTGACATTTCTGTTTTCCTCTCTGACAAGTGTGCTGCAGATTTTCTATGAGAATGAAACAGCCGGACTATTTTTGTGGGGGTCGGGCACGCTTGTCCAAAATGACTGGGATGGTGTCAAATTTTCCCTTCCCATTGTAGCGGTAGCGTTTGTCATTATTCTAGCCATGGTGTTCAAGATGGATACACTAAGCCTTGGTGATGATATGGCCACTGCACTCGGGCAAAATGTAAAAATCGTAAAATTCATCTCAATAATAGCTGCAGTGCTGCTCACGTCCGTTACGGTCAGTGTCGCCGGTCCGATTGGTTTTATCGGGCTTGTTGCGCCACATATCATTAAGCTGATTGGCTACCGGAAACATTTGCCGCTTCTGATTGCATCGTTCATCTGGGGCGGGAATGTGCTGCTTCTGGCTGACGTGCTGGCACGAGTGATTGACCCGTCTTTTTCCGAACTGCCCGTTGGTGCCATCACGGCGCTTATCGGTGCACCATGGCTGATTTATCTAGTGCTGCGCATGAAGCGGTCCAAGTACGGGGATGAAAACACCTCTGTCATTGCTGGGAATGCTTCTGTAAAGCTGCCAATGAAAGCCGTTATTCCGGTTCTCGTAGCCTTGATTGTGCTGACGATGGTTGTCAGTCTGGCATCTGGAAATTACGGGTTTGAACCTGTCATGCTGTGGAATGCATTGTTCGGGGAAACAGATGACTTTATGCTTGGCCTGGTCGTTGATTTGCGTTTACCACGGGCGCTTGTCGCATTGGTTAGTGGCATGGTGCTTGCTGTCAGCGGGTTGGTTTTTCAGGGCGTGTTGCGTAATCCGCTAGCTGACCCTTCCGTTATCGGTATCACGTCCGGTGCGGGAGTTGGTGCTCTGCTGACCATGTACGTATTTAGCGTATCGGCGGCTTGGATTCCAGTTGGTGCGATGGCCGGATCGATTGTATTTTTCATCGCTGTGATGGTACTGGCTGTTCGAGCACAGTTTCAGCCGACCATTCTCGCCTTGCTTGGTATCGGTGTTTCGGCCTTTGGGTCCGCCATCATCCAGATTCTTGTTGTTCAGGCCGATATGGGTGTTGCCTCCGCCTTAACCTGGCTGTCAGGGACAACATATGCCAGAGGGTGGCCGGAGCTGATTCAATTCCTGTTTGCACCTGTACTCATTTTATTTCCGATTCTCATGATGCGGATTCATGTGCTTGATACACTGTCACTCGGTGATGATACGGCAAAAGGACTTGGGTTAAAGGTGATGTCTGCTCGATTTCAGCTGGCACTTATAGCAACACTGCTCGCCGCATTCAGTGTAGCGGCAGTCGGTTCCATCGGGTTTATCGGACTGATCGCACCACACTTATCACGCCTATTAGTCGGGCCTGCCAATCAGCGGCTGCTGCCCGTAACGATGCTCGTAGGCGGCGCGTTCCTAGTGGTTGCCGATGCATTAAGCCGTACATTGCTTGCTCCAAGTGAGATCCCATCTGGCATACTAGTTGCCATCATCGGTGCACCCTATTTCCTCTGGCTGATGCGAAAGCGGGCATAACGTTGATGGAAAAGAGAATAAATAAAAAGGTAGCATACCAATCAAATTTCGATTTGGTATGCTATTTTTATTGTATTATTTCTGGGTAGCTGTTGAAAACGCTTGAACAAAGCTGATGAGCAACCGAACAAGGTCGATTTTTTGAGGACGGTCACTCATAAAGCCGATGAGCGCCCGAACAACGTCGATTGCATCGAGGACGGTCACTCATAAAGCTGATGAGCGCCCGAACAAGGTCAATTGAATCGAGGACGGTCACTCATAAAGCCGATGAGCGCCCGAACAACGTCAATTGAATCAGGGACGGTCACTCATGAAGCTGATGAGCGCCCGAACAACGTCGACTGCATCGAGGACGGTCACTCATAAAGCCGATGAGCGCCCGAACAACGTCGATTGCATCGAGGACGGTCACTCATAAAGCCGATGAGCGCCCGAACAAGTCGGAGACCCCTTGAAAAAGGTCCTCAGCCCGGCCGATAATAACACGACGTCCCCGAAAAACCCACTTTTTTCTCACGAAGATGTATTGCTGCCGAAGCTTTCCTTGTCCTGTGCGTCGAAACTCCCCACTGATGGAAGGTTCACTATTGTTGACTAAGTCCGGTTGTGCCTGGTCCTAATAGGCATTCAATAATTTAATTTGAAATTTTTTCAAAAAGGGGTTGCATTTTTTAAAATCATCACATAAACTGTTATACAACAACAAGATAAATAAAAACTGTTATACATAAGAAGGGAGGGTGTTTCATGAACAGACCGACTTGCCCGGAATGTGGCAATGCGATTGATGAAAGAAGCATGGTGCTGGAATGCGAATACTGCTTGTCCAAAAAGAAGAATAATTGTTCAACAATGAGGGGGAGGGAAAGTTCATTGCTAACAAAGTGAAAGCGAGTTAAAGAGGGAGGGTAGGGTGGCGGAACTCCGGATTTTCCC
>BBCA01000071.1 GCA_001311805.1 Lentibacillus juripiscarius JCM 12147
ATTAATAAGTTTATCCTCTATAGCCGACCCTTCATCTTCATCCAGCAAATTATTAAGCATAATGGAAAAATAAGCTTGTCCCCGCTGTCCGTCTCCATATAACCTGAAAGTGTACTGACACCGTAAATCGTTCCGGTTTTGGCCTGGACATTTTTATCTTCCAACCGATAGCGTAATGTTCCACCGTTCATCCGGGCAGACGCACCGGCAACTGGCAGTGCATGCAAATACGCCTCAAACCAGTCCTGCTCCTGTACAGCAAACAGCAGTTTCGTTATTTCGTTGGGCGGCAGCAAATTAACATGTGAAATTCCCGATCCATCCCTTATCAAGAGGGTCTCCGTGTTCATTCCAAGTTTCTCCATTTCTGCTTCTACCACTTCCAGCCCTTTTTCCCAGCTTCCTACTCCATGAACGACCTTGCCCATTTCTTTCACGAGCATTTCCGCATGGGTGTTGTTACTTAATTTCATGAAAGGCACGAGCAAATCAGAAAGCGGCATGGACGCATGTGTATACAGTGGCTCAGTATTCGCTGGGGCCACCCCCGTTTTCACCTCGCCAGTCCAGCTGATGCCATGCTCTTTCAATGACTGCCGGAACAAATCCATCGCATATCCGGTTGGTTCCCAGACAGCCATCCATTCCTTTACATTCGCTGCATCAGCAGGAATGGCTCCTTCAATCGTAATCGTATTTTCCCCATGCACACGTTCCAGCGTTAAATCCTCTTCCCCATCGGCGGCAATTGTTTTTGCCTGATTTTTCACCTGCACATAATCTGTATCCGGACTTACGGTCACATTCGGTTTTTCCCCAGCATTTCCGGGACTTACTTCAACAATAACCGTCCCGGCATCATAGTCTTTATCGGGTGATGCGGTCAGTGCAGAAATCTGCGCGCCATAATACCAGTGCTCATCACTCCAAATTAAATCGGGGGACAAGCGTACATCATCATACCAGGTGTCATCCCCAATAATATCTCCGTCAATCACATCAATTCCGTTTTCTTTCACCTTTTGGGCAAATGTGTCAAAATCAGCAGGCAATAATGTCGGGTCTCCCTTCCCTTTTAGAAAAAGATCCCCATTCAATCGATTTTTTGAGTCGAGCCATCTGCGATCACCTCCGTTGAAAACGTATAGTCCTCCCCCAGTACGGAAAGCGCTGCAGCCGCGGTCAGCAATTTCATGTTGGAAGCAGGCCGCATCCGGATATCCCCCATATGACTATAGATTTTTTCACCTGATGTCGCATCCCGAACGCTGATGCCTGCGATAGCCCCTTGCAAGTTCGGTTCATTCTTGATAAACTGATCCAATTTTTTCCCCCATCGTACGCTCTTCCCCTCTCTCTTCAGCCGAATCGCCTGGTTCATGCCCCGTGGCCACAATAAGTGCTAATACACATAAAACAGAAAAAGCGCCCCAAAGCTGTAATGTTTTGCTGTCATTTCGTCACTCCATTTTGCTGTTGTTTAGTAGTTCGTCATGAAAGTGCAAGAATCCTTTTCTCATTGTCTTTTCCAAGTCATACACTTGAAAAAGGATTATTATACCATCGTTGAAAATAAAAAAGTCACCCATATGGATGACTTTTCATCATTTTACATCATTTTGGAAATAGTTGAAGGATCAATTTTCCCTTTTTTCTTTGTCAGTGTATCCACAATCATATCTTCTGTACGCTTGGAAACTGGTTTATTTGCCATTTTCGATACTTGTTTAACAAGCTTCCGCACATTTTTCTCATCCGATAAATCAGTACTGTTCAACGATTGAGCCAATCTTTTAATCTCATTACTGTTACGCCCGTTTTCTGTTCCGCTTTTTTCAACATATCGTCCATTCTCTCACCTCCTGATTTTTATTTTTAAGGCCGTGTTCAAAAGGAGGATAACAAGCCTCTAAATGAAGGAAAAACCTCAGCTGCGGAGGAACAGCAAGGCTTTTCCATATTTATAAAGGAGGTTATTTTAAAGCATCACACAAAGATAACGGCGGTGGGATTTGCACGAATCATCCAGTATTTCTCCTCTGCATGGGCTACCCCATGCAAAGGAATTTGGCTGGGGCTGTGTTTAGTAGCCACCGCCATAGCCACCACCCATTGGATAGTTACTTCCAACGATGATGAGCAGGATAAACAGTACGACTAACAATACGAAACCGTTTTGGCCACCTGCGAAACTCATGAATGGTCACCTCCTTCGTTCATTCTAAGTTATCTTATGAGTAAATCTTTTAAGAGACAGGGCGTTTGTAAGAGTTTTAGTAGAAAAGGGCGAATCCCCTAATCAACAATTGTCTCCCCCCCATCGGATAGTTACTTCCAACAATAATTAACAGGATAAACAGTACGACAAGCAAAACGAAACCGTTCTGGCCGAATCCTCCTGTTCCGGCTCCGCAGCCATAGCCTGATCCGTAACCATAGCCGGCCCCATAGCCAGCACCGTATCCTGATCCATAGCCGCCGCAGCCACAAGGATTAAACCAACCCATAATTTACTTCACCACCTTTCATCTTTACTGACACTTTATGTAAAAAATCCTTTTCCGATTAGTCCATCTGTCCCGATTAAGTAAAAAAGGCGGCTAAGATGACTAGGCTATGGATCGCATTAGAACCACTCAGGCATTGCTGGTCTTAGTAGCGAGTGCTTTTTTTATAGAAAAAAGTCGTAGTTTTTCTTATAAGGGGTTGTCAAAAAGTTCGGTGAAAATGACACTTTGATAGAAGGCTAATAAATTGTAAAAAAAGAGCCTCATGTAAGAGGCTCTTTTCACGTTGAGGTTAAGTGAGAGCTTACTTTCTGGATGGTCTACTCACGATTTATGCTGAATCGCCAGGGTGAAATTCATTTTAGTAGCCGTAACCGCCACCCATTGGATAGTTACTTCCAACAATGATCAACAGGATAAACAGAACAACGAGCAATACGAAACCATTTTGGCCGCCTGCAAAACTCATAAATTATTTCCTCCTTGTGTTATTATTCTATGCGTTTTTCTTTGAAGTGACAAGGCGTTTGTAAGAGATTCGCCAGAAATGTGCGAATCCCTAGCAATCAACGTCTCCACCCATTGGATAGTTATTTCCAACAATGATTAACAGAATAAACAGAACTACCAACAGTATGAAGCCGTTCCCGTATCCTCCTTTTCCGGCACCATAGCCACAGCCAGAGCCGTAGCCGTAACCTGCTCCGTAACCATAGCCTGCTCCGTAGCCTGCTCCATGGCCGCAGCCGCAAGGATTGAACCAACCCATAATGCATTTCACCACCTTTCATCTACACTTCTACCCTATGTATAAAAGTATTTCCGTTTAGTACATCTGTCCCGATTCAATTAAAAAGGCGGCTATAACAGACTAGACTACTGGGCCGTGCTCACTGCTCGTCTTAGTAATGAATACCTAATAAAGTGAAACTTCAATCAGTGGGAGTTGACGTACAGGACGTGCTAGTTAATGCGTGATAAAAAAGAGCCTCAAGCAAGAGGCTCTTTTCCCGTTGAGGTGAAAATTTGAGTGAGTGCTGGGGTTGATTGGTTAGTATACTATACGCTTTTATTGCTGGTTTGCCAGGGCGAAGTTCCTATAAAAGCCAGAAAAAGGCTTTTGTCTTCTGAATTTCTAAATTAGGTTGTTCAAAAAAGTCCGGTGAAAAGGACCTTCGAACTTCTCGGTCCTTTTTATCCTCCTTTTTGAACACGCACTTAATACATATTAGTAGCCACCGTAACCGCCACCCATAGGGTAGTTGTTACCAACAATGATTAGCAGGATAAACAGAACGACGAGCAATACAAAGCCGTTTTTGTCCTCCAAAACCGCCTGCAAAACCCATGAATCGACACCTCCTTACTAACTATATACAATATACTATGATTGCTTCCTGTAAGAGGCAGGGCGTATGTTGAGATGGTAAAACAATTGGGGAATATGTCCCAAAGACACAAAAATGAGCCCCAATAAGAGGCTCATTTTTGAGTATTCAACTGTTTCCCATGAACGTGTTCAACTGCCGGATAGCACCTCAAACTGCTTTCCTGGCAGGCTCGCTCTTTAATCTTCTAATTCAGGATCGACTTTTCGGTCAATTGTTCCTTCCTTATAACCGTCTGAAACCTGCTCATGTGTTACCGCCATGCCTTTTTCAAACTGCGTGTCTTCCTGGTAATTGGATGGCTCATAATCTTTTTCAGCAACTTTCCGGCTGTCTTCCGAGCTAACTTTGTTTTGTTTTTTGGCATACGAAACCCTCCACACAAGAATATTAGTCATGTTTTATTGTGCACAGGTTCCGTCTTTTTACATTTAACCTATATTTACCAAAGGAAAACTTCCAAAATTTAAAAAATCAAGCGTTAAAAAAGCCGGCAACCCTTGCACTTATACTGGATTACCGACGCTACAGTATCACTTCATTTTCACATATTTGCTTCCACAATCCGGTTTGGGTGGGTATAGACATTCATTTTGGAACCTCTGGCAAAACCGATGACAGTAATTTGCAAATCATCGGCCAGCCGAAGCGCCAAATCTGTTGGAGCTGACTTGGAAAGAACAATCCCGGCACCAATCTTGGATATTTTTAAAAGTACCTCAGATGACAGCCGTCCGCTGAATACGATTAGTTTATTCTTAACACTGATTCGACTGCGCAGCATGTGGCCGTAAATTTTATCAAGGGCATTATGCCGCCCGATATCCGTCCGGACGGCAAGAAGACCATCCGGTTCTGCCAGCGCTGCATTGTGAACACCGCCGGTTCGCATGAATTGCTCCGATTGCTGCTGCAATTCTTCCATCAGTTTATAACATTGTTCAACAGAAATGGACAGCCTACTGTAAACCGTTTTGGCCGTTTTAGCGTCACTCTTAAAATAAAATTGCCGGCTTTTCCCACAACATGATCCAATAAACGTTTGGAATGGTCATTCCGACTGTCGTCCAGTGTTGTATTGACCGTAATATAGGCAAACCCTTTGTACTCATCAACGGACATGCTGGTAATCTCATCTTGGAAGCGAATAATTCCTTCTGCTGCGAGGAAACCGGTCAAGAGATCGGCCACATCCATTGGAGAGCAAACCATCGTTGCAAATTCATCCCCATTTAGAACAATGGTGAGCGGCCACTCACTGGCAATTTCATCATCTTTGACAGCAGGTTCTGTCCCGTTGAACTGGACGACTTCCCAGGCATATTCTTTCGTATTGTCCATGTCATCACCTTCTGCCTTCCCTTCCGTTTACACGATATCCGCACATACACTGTACCATTCTATGCCACGTCCGGCAGACACTTCACGGTTCTTTTATTATTCGATTAATTCTGTCATTTAAATTTATCATGAATGCGCTGCCGTTTCAATCATTGCCTTTCACTCGACACGATTAGTTTTTTCCACTTAAGAGTGTCTGCTGGACCCGGCAGCCACATCAGCTGCCGGCAAGGTCAATTAGCTGGAATCTCGCTTTATTTCTCCCATCATTCTTCTTAAATTTCGAAAACAAAGGACTGACCTGGCTGTAGAGCTTTCCGACTTGCTGTGCTGTATGAGTGATTTTGTCGATATCCAGATTTCCTTCCGAATCACGGAATTGGTTGATCAGATTTTGCTTCACGGGAGATTGCTGCTGCATTGGTGGCCTTGGCCGACCCATAGGCGGGTGCGGCGGACGCGGAGGCGGCATTGGTCGTCTTGGCCGATCAGGGTACATAAATAAATCACCTCCCTTAAACCAGTTTATTATAGTTTATTCAAACAGGGGCATGAATGAAAAGGTATTTGTCTATTTAAAGAGGTTGTTCAAAAAATCCGGTAAAAATGACACTTCGAATTTCTTCGTTAGCTTGCTTTTCCGCTCCTTGGAAAAGAAAAGCCCTTTTCCTGCGTGCGATGCGGATTCAGGGGAGCATTCCTTGTGCTCATGTATTAATTTGCATACACTCCGCTACTCGGGAGCTCGCGCTGCCTCGAAATTCTTGGTCCTTTTTATCCTCCTTTTTGAACACGCAATTAAATGAAAAACCCCGTAACATCCCCGGAAATTACAGCATATAGTACAGGATGAACGATTGATTGAGGTGCAGGCAACATGACTGTTATTCGAACGGATAAGTGGCTTTTGGATTACTATGAGAAGCCAGTAGAACTATGTCGAAAACTGAAAGCCCAATTTCACGAAGATGCCCGCCCCGTCGAAATTCACCAGCACCTAGGCACACACGGGATGTACCAACGTCCACCCAAGGATGGCGGTGACGAATGGATTGGGCATCTGCAGGAGAACGGTATATGGCAAATTGTAAGGAAGGAAGAACGACGGCTCCAAAATGGTGGAATGGACCGGACGTCCCGATTTTCATTTTCCCCTCTGATCCGTACAACCGTAAGCTTTTGAAGGATCAAAACGGAAAATCCGGCCTGGCGTTTCCGGATAAATTATTTTATTTGTTTCCGAAGAAAACGCAGCCAACGAAATACGGGCACTGTTCACCCATGAATACAATCATGTATGTCGTCTGAACAGCTACAGCAAAAATATAGATGATTACCAGCTGCTTGACACGGTTGTACTGGAAGGAATAGCCGAAAATGCCGTACGGGAAAGATTCGGTGAAACGTATACAGCTAACTGGACAGCGTATTATCCGGATGGGAAACTGGAGAAACTGTGGAGACATTTCGTATATCCGAACCGGCACGCCCCCATCTTCAGCCGCATTCATCAGGAAATACTGTATGGCCATGGTTTTTTTCCTAAAATGACCGGCTATAGCGTCGGCTATTACCTTGTCAAGAACTATATGGATACCCACCAGGCAACAGCTCCCGATCTTTTGGATATCGAACCGGAAATCATCATCGAAAAAACAGACGGAGGATAATCCCCGTCTGTTTTTTCATTTTCCTTACCAGAAAAATGGTAAGAGAGCGAGTGCGGCAATGGCTCCTAGTGCTATTCCATAGCCACCATATCCACCATAGCCATACCCGCCGAAACCATAACCGCCATAGCCCGGACCATAATAGCCGTATCCAAAACCACCTAAGCCGGCTCGACGACCCAGAGGCTGTATATACACCCGATTCCCATCAACATAACGGATAACTCCTTTATGAATGCATCCATCACGGGTTCTTATCCGGACCGGTCTCCCTTTATACCGGCAGCATAAATCGTAATAATGCTGTACTGACATACCTTCACCTCCAACCCTTCATATGCAGCATACACCATCCTATGCAGGAACGCCCCACCCAGCAAGGGACAACTATACTGGGATAGGAGTGGAATCTTAAGACGGGCAGTAGGCAATCCATCCATATTAGCATTGGTACTGGTGCCTATTTCCGCCTATTTAGGGCATTACCCATATCAATCTGCTATTGCCTACATATAGTGTTAACAAATGATTTTGGAGGTGCTTTTGAATGAGTGAATATGTTGGTGGAGAAGGCTACGGTGGAGGCTTTGCTTTAATCGTAGTACTATTTATTCTGTTGATTATTGTCGGCGTCGCTTACGTTGGCTACTAAAATAGAAAGCGGTACATTACGAATATAAGGAGGAATTCAAATGGGTTTTGAATCTAAGTGCGGGTGCGGCGACCAAGGTTTTGGTGGTTACGGTTTCGGCAGTCACGGCTTTGGTGGTCACGGCTGTAGCTATGGCGGTCCAGTTGCAGGTGCCGGTTACGGTGGATCAGTTGCGGGCGCGGATATGGCGGTGGTGGCTATTGCCATGGTGGCGGCAACGGATTTGCGCTAATTGTCGTCTTATTTATTCTGCTTATCATCGTTGGGGCAGCCTGGTTCTAATCAGTCCAATTAGCAGAGTTAAAAGGGTGCTGGAAAGTCTTCCTGCACCCTTTTAGTGTGTTACATATAGAATTCTATCAACTTCAGGCTGCCAGCAGTTACATTTAGTACGACATACCTTCTTCCAGATCCACTGTGAACGTCTCTGGCCCAGTCGGTCTGTCACTGCCGCCGGGCGGTTCCACACTCGTCTTGATTCGTTTAAACTGTTGGACATCCCTGCCTCTGTACAAAACTTTCACAGACCCATTCTCAATAGGCAGCGGTTCCCCTTTGACATCGTCATTCTCATCAATCATCCATAACTGGTAATGACGGTCATTCAATTGGAACAGTCCATCAATCTCAACAAGCATCTCCCCGGTAGTGTTGTTGATCCATATGTTGCCGGATACATGGTCAAAGCGGGATACTGGAATGATTTCCAACTGTCTGGTGTTTGGTTTTTCCTGAATACCAGCCTTATGGATTGCCTCATTATATACTACTTTTTCATTCGTGACCGTCCGTGTGCCATCAGTAGTAATCAGCCCAGCCGTTAACAGGAGTACAGCTGCAGCACTGCCCATCAGATAAGCGGGTTTAAATTTTCGTTTCATTGCAGTCTTCTTGTCTTCCTTGGCAAGGCTTGCATCCAGTTTTTCTTTAATCGTATCCGGTGGCTGTACACTTCTTTCTTCATTCATATCGGACAGCAAAGACTCCCAGCTTTCCAGGATGCTGCGGCATGAATGGCATTCATCTGTATGCCGGATGACAACCGTCTTTTTGTCTTCGCTCAAGTTTCCAAGCGCGCAGTCAATTAGCACCTGTTCGGGGATATGATCATGAAATGCCATCCTTCTCACCCCCATTGGAACCAATGATGCCGAGTATTGCTTTTGTTTGCGCAAATTATTCAATCCATAGCGAATCAGCGATTTAACCGAGCCAAGCGGACGATTCATCGAACTGGCTATTTCCTTATGTGTTTCCTCCTGAAAATACGACCTGAAAATGGCCTCCCGCTGTTCCTGCGGTATATGTTTCAATGCTTCGATGATGATGTCTTTTTCAAGTTGGGAAAGAAATTGTTTGTCCGCACCTATCTCTTGGCCTGACAACAATTCCTCCAGATGATCCCGAAGGAGTGGTTTCCGCTTGCGCAACCGATCAAGTGCCCTGCTTTTTGTCCTGATTGCAAGCCATGATGCCACACTCCCCTTTGATGCCTTGTATTGACCCGCTTTTTGATAAACTTCCAGAAATACATCATGGCTGACATCCTCTGCCTCCATTCTGCTGCCGGTCATATGCATAGCAATTTGAAACACAAACGCACGATAGTTTTCATAAAAACGATCAAAGGCGCTTCGGGAACCTTTGGCGATTTTCTTTAATAACCGGATGTCCTCTCTGTTTTCTTCCACGTTATCCGCCTCCCCTAAACCGGCGAAAAATTCATTATTAATGAATGTAACAATTTTTTTTTGCCAACAAACAAATCCAAAATAAAACCCCCACCGTATCATAAATGAAAAAACATAACAGGAGGTTTTGAGAAATGGGAAGGAAATTACTGTCTACAATTACATTGGTCATGCTTTTAATCGGTACCATGCCTGGGTTAAACCGGGTACAAGCTGCGGGTGGAGTCACTCTGTTCACCCCTTATACGGGCCTGTCCGTCACACCCGGTGAAACGATTGATTATCAGGTTGATGTCAAAAACAGCAGTTCATCCATACGGAACCTTACATTCTCGGTGGAAGGCTTGCCTGACGGGTGGAGTAAGACAATTACAGCAGATGGCAGGGATATCCAGCAGCTGTCCGTCCAGCCGGATGGCAAACAGCAGATCAGTCTGGAAATAACTGTACCGCTGGAAATAGAAAAAGCGGATTATGCCTTCACTCTAGTGGCGGATGGTGAAGGAAGCGGCCATGCTGAATTGCCGTTTGTGACAACCGTTTCCGAGCAGGGAACATTTGAAACAGAATTGACGACCGAACAGCCAAATATGGAAGGACATGCCGACTCTACATTTTCCTACAGTGCGACGGTGAAAAACCGGACAGCCGAAAAGCAAAATTATGCACTTAGTTCAGGTGCACCTGAAGGCTGGGGAGTCACTTTCAAATCAGGTGGTGATTCCATTACATCAGTTTCACTGGAACCAAATGGATCAAAAGATATTACGGTTGACGTGACACCACCGAAAAATGTGAAAGCAGATACGTTCCAAATTCCAATTAAAGCCGCCACAAGCAATACATCGGCCGAGTTGAAGCTAGAGGCGGTCATAACGGGATCGTACAGTATGAAATTGACAACACCTTCCGGCAAAGTGAGCACGGATTTGTCAGCAGGCGGCGATAAAGTGGTTGACCTGGTTGTGAAAAATAACGGGACAGCCGATCTTACCGATGTCAGCATAAAAGCTTCCACTCCACCTGACTGGGAAGCGGAATTTGACAAAAGTACCATATCGACCATTAAAGCGGGTGAAAAAGCTACGGTAAAAGCCACTCTGACAGCGCCGGATGACGCCATTGCCGGTGATTATGTAACAACTTTTACTGCCGAGACAGCCCAGGTATCATCCAAATCTGATTTCCGGGTCTCCGTGGAAACGTCAACCCTTTGGGGTTTTGCAGGCGTACTCATCATTCTAGCGGTTATAGGTGGGCTGTATTACATTTTCAGAACATATGGGAGGAGATAACCTATGGCTCAGCCGATCATTGAATTGAATGAAATAACCAAACAATACGACGATCAATTTGCGGTTGATCACTTATCTCTGTCCATTAATAAAGGGGAAATATACGGGCTGCTTGGTCCAAATGGTGCAGGAAAAACAACAGCCATCCTGACCATGCTCGGTCTCAGTGAACCGACATCCGGGACTGTACGGGTGTCCGGGATCAATTCCACCCGCCAGCCGATTGAAGTAAAACGAAGAGTCGGCTACCTGCCGGACGACATTGGCTTTTATCATCACATGACGGGAATGGAAAACCTGCTGTTCACCGCAGAATTGAACAATATTTCCAAAAAGGCGGCAAAAGAGCGGGCAGCAGATTTGCTTGAGAAAGTAAATCTGACAGAAGCTGCTGATAAGAAGACAGGCAAGTATTCCCGCGGGATGAGACAGCGGCTTGGACTTGCGGATGTACTGATGAAAAACCCTGAAGTTATCATTCTCGACGAACCAACGCTTGGGATTGATCCGGAAGGCGTCAGGGAATTGCTGCGACTGATTAAAGATTTGAATGAACAGGAAGGGATCACCGTGCTCCTGTCCTCACACCACTTACATCAGGTGCAGCAAATCTGTCACCGGTCAGGTATTTTTGTGAAGGGAAAGCTGCTTGCTGAAGGTGACATCGAAAGTCTTGCTAAACAATTATTTGTGAAAGACAGGTTTATCATCCGAGTGTCGGCAGATCCAATCAATGATCCTCTTGTTCAAAAAATCAGCGCCATTGACGGGGTCAATAAAGTGGAAAATGAGCGGACACACCTGGATATTTACTGCAGCAAAGATGTCACACCAGCAATCAGCCAAGCAGTTGTCGAATCCGGAAGTTCACTCCGCGGGCTGAATAATATAAATTTCGGGCTTGATGAAATTTATCACCGTTATTTTGAAGGGCGTGAGCTCCATGAATCTGTCTAGACCAATGGATAAACTTAGAAGTTCTGTTCGAGGAGAGAGGAATAGCGTGCAAACAAACCGGAATGCTTTTTTAGCCCTAGTGCGAAAAGAATTCACGGATAATATCAAAAGCTGGCGGATTATTATTCTTCTGGCCATCATTACATTGACCTGTTTTGGGTCCTTGTACACGGCCGTTACGACAATTCAGGACGCTATCAGTCAATCGGAAAATGCCCAGAAAATAGGGAAAGATTCCTACTTGTTCCTGAAACTGTTTACCGTTTCCGACGGTACGCTGCCAACGTTTATCACGTTTGTCACATTCCTGGGTCCTTTATTGGGTATCGCTCTCGGCTTTGATGCTATTAATTCGGAACGGAATAAAGGCACACTCAGCCGGCTGATGTCTCAGCCAGTGCCGCGCGATTTTGTTCTGAACGCGAAATTCGCAGCCGCACTGCTGCTGAATGTTGTGCTGTTTTTCTCGCTTGGGTTCCTCGTAATGGCCCTTGGCATTCTGATACTGGGAATACCGCCAACGTTTGAAGAATTTGCCAGGATCTTCTGCTTTCTCATTCTATGCATCACCTATATTGCCTTCTGGCTCAACCTTGGCATTCTGTTTTCAGTCGTATTCCGGCAGGCGGCAACATCAGCATTATCTGGAATCGCTGTATGGATTTTTTTCAGCGTATTTTATAATATGATTGTCCGGCTGGCTGCAAAGTCTATATTTACATCCGGAAGCATCACCAGTCCACAGCAAGCTATTCAAGCACAGGGAACGATGCTGAACTTCATGCGGCTGTCACCCAATTATTTGTTTAGTGAATCGACAAACACTCTGCTTTCACCATCTGTTCGGAGTCTCGGTCCATTGACAACCAGACAGAAAGCAGGCGCCATCCCAAGTCCGCTGCCGCTTGACCAGAGTCTATTACTGATCTGGCCACAGCTGACAGGCCTAATCGCAGCCACC
Organism: Lentibacillus juripiscarius JCM 12147; assembly: GCA_001311805.1. Next base: position 12,463 of record BBCA01000071.1, read on the forward strand.
CTTATCTGTTTTGCGATTGCCTATATGCTTTTCATGCGGCAGGAAATCCGCTCCAATTAACGATGCCTGCACTAAAAACGGGACTGCACTTATAATAAAGGCAGTCTCGTTTATTCTTGCTATAAGTGCGTGTTTAAGAAGGAGGATAAAAGGGACTGGCAGGCTCAGCTCATCACGTCTTGTGACAACGCCTGCACTAGCACGTCCTGTGCGTCGAAAGTTCGAGGCAGCGTAGCTTCGAGTAGCGGACTTCCACAGGATGTGGTGACTTCTGCGTTCCCCACAGGATCGGCATCGGAATCAACCGTTTTCGGGTAAGAATCGACCGAAAAGGGATGAGAATCAACCGTTGTGAGCGAAGAATCGACCGTTCGGCATCGGAAT
>BBCA01000072.1 GCA_001311805.1 Lentibacillus juripiscarius JCM 12147
TTTTTTATTTAAAAACTTTATATTATTTTCTTTTTGCTTTTGCTTTTATCTCTATTTTACTTCGAATATCGATGGTATTCGATTATTTTTGACAATGTTTGTCGAAAAATATTTAAATGTATTATTATTGTAGCATAAAAAAGCCTGTTATAGGATGAAATTCCTGTAACAGGCTTTTTTTATTTAGCTTGCTTCCTCTTTCTTGGACTGTTCTTTCACTTTGATTCCAGCTTCCTGCAGCATCCATTCAATGTGGACGCCATAGCCACTGGTCGAATCATTAACAAAACGTGCGTGACTGCTCCGATTATTTTGCCATCCTGAATAATCGGGCTGCCGCTCATGCCCTGGACGATCCCACCTGTTTTGTTCAGGAGCTCCTCATCCGTTATTTGAATGACCATTCCTTTTTTGGCCGGGAATTTTTTGCGGTACACTGCTGACAACCTTTACGTCAAATGCTTCCACTTCTTCCCCTTCCAGAACGGTCAAAATCTTGGCTGGTCCTTCTTTCACTTGGTGTGACAAAGCAATTGGCATTGGTTTGTCATATTCGCCATTCTTTATAGGTTTGTTTAACTTGCCGAAAATACCGAAAGGGCTGTTTTTGGTAATACTACCGATTTTTTTTATCTTTAACGGAGAATTTTGCCTGTTTTTCACCTGGATCTCCGTCATTGCCTTTTTCAATTGAAGTAACGTTGGAGCGTACGATGGAACCGTTATGGATTTCAATCGGCTTCTGTGTATCCATATCAGATATAACATGGCCAAGTGCTCCATAATTTTGGTTTCTGGATCATAAAATGTCATCGTTCCAATTCCTGCTGCTGAATCACGTATATACAATCCAATGCGGTATTCGCCTTCTTTTTCATCTTTTGCGGGATCAAGCGTTGTTTCGATGGTTTCATTATCCCGTTTCACTGTTAATGTCAGTTCCTTGTTTTCTTTACCAGCTTCTTTCACAAATGGTTTAACATCTTCCATTTCCTTAATTTTCTCGCCATTTATCTTCAGTATAACATCGCCTACTTGAATGTCTGCTTTTTCCCCGGGAGACACCATTCCATCCTCTGTTTAATTTGATGATGTCCAACGACAAGGACGCCAAGTGTATGCAACTGGACACCGATGGATTGTCCGCCTGGAACGACCCGGATGTCCTCAAGCACCGATACATCCACTTTTTCATCGGAAATCCGGCCGCTTCATACATAAGCTGACTATTTCCTTGTTCTTTCGGATAAAATACAGAGGAATCCATGGCTTGGATACTTTCGCCAGAGGAATCAATCGACACATTGTGCCGAGTGCAGGCACGTCAAGGGTGATGCAGTGTTATTTAGTGTGACAATTTCGTCGGGAATGGAAAGGTATTGCTGGACTGGTTTCAAAAAAGGAAGCGCCAGTACTGCAATAAGAAGAAAAATGCCTGTCCATATTCGAATTTTGCTGTGTAGCTTCACCCAATTCACTCTCCTCGGCCAACCCCATACCATTAATTTCTCTTTGTACTTCTAATTTGACCGAACGGCACCCATTTTAAACTGGTGAAAAAAAGAAAAGCTGTGTATCTTTTCCTTTTTAAAAAATACCAGCTTTCCCGGTTGGATTTTAATGTATAAAAACTATTGTGTTGATTGTTTATAATTGGAAGCCAATGCAAGCATTTCCCTGGCGTGTTCTTTTGCTGTTTCTGTTAATTTCGTCCCGGTGATCATCCGGCTCAACTCGTCAATTTTTTCCTTTTCACTCAATTCTTCAACAACGGTTGCTGTTCTGTCATTTTTTCGTATTTCTGAATCAGCTTGTGAATATCCGACATTGCCGCCACTTGTGGCAAATGAGTAATGCAAAGCACTTGGGACTGCCTGGAGATTTGATAGATCTTTTCGGCAATAGCCTGCGCAACCCGTCCGCTAACGCCAGTGTCCACTTCATCAAAATAACACTGGTGACGCCCTGATGTCTGGCAAACAGTTTTTTCAGTGCCAGCATAATTCGCGACATTCACCACCCGAAGCTACTTTATTCAACTGTTTCAATGGTTCGCCCGGGTTGGCAGAAATAAGAAATTGAACGTAATCAAATCCGTCCCGGTGCAATTTCACATTTTTTTCTGTGCCCGTTTCAGTTTTGGAATCAAACGATATGGAAAAAGAAGCCTTTTCCAGATAAAGACCGGCTAGTTCCCCGTATATATTATCGGTCAGCGATTTAGCAGCCTTCTGGCGAAGATCGTGAAGTTCTTTTGCTTCCAGGTATGCATCCTGATATGTTTCCGCAATTTGTTCTTCAAATTTTGCCAAATGTGTGTCCTTATCTGTAAGCTGTTCGATTTCTTCCTCGATTTTACCGAGGTATTCCAGTATCTCATTCACAGAAGGACCGTATTTCTTTTTCAACCGATCAATTTCATACAGCCTCGATTCAATTTCATTCAATCGCTCTGAATCATATTGGAGTGAATCAGCGTAATTGCGCAGCTCGTACATCAGTTCTTCAACAAGGTAATAGTGATTAGATAATTCCTCAGCCTTTTCAGCAATAAAGGAATCATACTCACTACTGTTCTGCAGGGATTGGTTAGCCATGCCCAGCCATTCAATCCCTCTCTGTTCACCATAAAGGGCGTTGTAGGCATCCTGCAGTCCATTGTATATCCGCTCAAAATTCGCAAGCTGGCTGCGCTCCTCTTCCAGCCGCACATCTTCATCAGGAGTGAGATTGGCTTGTTCGATTTCGTTTTGCTGAAATTGCAGCAAATCCAGACGCTGCGTCATTTCCTGCTCATTGGCGCTTAGTTCATTATACCTTTTTTGTAACGAAAGCAATTTTCATATAGGCGGGTATATTCTTTTTGCGTTTCCTATCTGTTTTTCACTGTATAAATCAAGGAGCCGGATATGATTTTCCGGATCCATTAATGATTGGGTTTCATGCTGGCTATGTATATCAATCAGTCGCTTGCCAAATTCCTTGAGAATAGCAAGGGTGACTAATTTACCATTCACCCTGCAGATACTTTTACCGCCAGATGTGATTGTACGGTTCAGTACCATCATGCCGTCCTGCATATCGATTCCATACGTATCAGCAGTAGCATACAATTCTTCCTGATTGGAATCCAATGTAAAAAGTCCTTCAATTTGAGCTTTGCTTGTCCCATGCCGGACGTATTCCACTGAGCCCCTTCCGCCTGCCAGGAGCTGGACGGCATCGATGATAATCGATTTCCCGGCCCCTGTTTCACCGGTAAGAACAGTCAACCCATCATCAAATGTAATCGACATTTCATCAATGATAGCAAAATCCTTTATAGACAGTTCTGTCAGCACATGCCTCACCTCGCTGCTACAGCATACTTAAAAAGCGGTCCTGGATAACCACCGGGTCCTCTTCCGTCCTGCAGATAATTAAACAAGTATCATCACCACAAATCGTTCCCATAATTTCGTCCCATTCGAGATTATCGATCAGGACACCAAGGGCATGTGCATTACCGGGCAGTGTCTTTAACACAATAAAATGACTCGTGTACTCCATTTTGACAAATGCATCCCTGATTAAGCGTTTTAATTTATCAAGTGGGTTGAAGCGATTATCTGCTGGCAGGCTGTATTTATAACTTCCATTGAATGATGGTACCTTCACAAGGTGCAATTCTTTTATGTCGCGTGATACGGTAGCCTGCGTCACATCATAACCCGCAGATTTAAGCTGATCGGCAAGTTCATCCTGGGTTTCAATTTCTTTTTCTGTTATAAGTTCGCGTATTTTAATATGGCGCTGAATTTTACTCATAAAAGCCTCCATTTAAAAACTCGGATGCCCATCACTAGTTAAAAAGGCTGTGAGCCGTCATGTATCTTTCTTTTCTCTAAAATTGCGGTGGGCAGCTTCTACTGCTTCATTTAAGCTGATATCCGCTTGTATGCTTTCTGCTTCTTTCTCCCAGCCCAGATGAGCCAGAAACTCAATATTCCCATCACCGCCAGTTATCGGAGAGTGTGTCAGACCCATCAGCTCGTATCCTTCCCGACGGGCATATCCGATAACATTTTCGAGAACTTCCAAATGCACTTTTTGTCATGGACGATTCCTTTTTTCCCCACCTGCTCACGTCCGGCTTCGAATTGTGGCTTAATAAGAGCAATAATGTCACTGTCCGGTTTAAGCAGCTGTTTCAGCACAGGCAATATGAGTTTGAGTGATATAAAAGATACGTCAATTGCTGCAAAATCTGGCTTTTCATCGTTAAGCATATCAGGTGTAACATATCGAAAGTTTGTCCGTTCCATTACAATAACCCGGTCATCATTCCGCAATTTCCAATCCAACTGATTGTAACCGACGTCAATGGCAAAGCTAAGCCGCGCGCCATTCTGCAGTGCACAATCCGTAAATCCGCCGGTAGACGATCCAACGTCCACCACGACCTTTTCCTTTAGTGATATGGAAAAATGACGGATGGCTTTTTCCAGCTTTAATCCGCCACGTCCTACATACGGGATGTCTTTTCCTTTAACTGTCAGAGGAATAGACTCACTCACTTTCATACCTGGCTTGTCAAGCCGGTCCTGACCTGAGAAAACAAGTCCGGCCATAATGACCCGCTTTGCTTTTTCTCTGGTGTTGATTAAATCCCGTTCCACTAACAATACATCTAATCGCTTTTTGCCCATTCCTTTTATCCCTTTTCTTCCTGTAGAATGTATAAGTGCGTGTTCAAAAAGGAGGATAAAAAGGACCGAGAATTTCGAGGCGACGCAGTTTCGGAAGGCGGACTTCCACAGGATGTGGTGACTTCTGCAGTTGACTATTGACGTGGGCAGTTTTAGCAGAAGAGCCGCTTTTGCTACAGATTCATGAGTAGCGGAGAAACAAGTCAACGAAGAAATTCGATATGTCATTTTTACCGGACTTTTTGAACAACCTCTATAAATCAATCATTTATTTACTTGTTTTGCTGTCATTAGGGAGCAGTTTGATTTTCAGGCGCTGTTCCATGAATGCGATAACTTTCCCGGCAAAAATGAGGGCTGTGGAAGCATTAATAGCGGCATATTTCCCGACCGCTTTTCCACCCACCGTCAAAGCGGCAACCAAGCTGGTCAGTATGACGGATAGAACAATCTGCAGCGTAGATCCGTCACCCTGATCAAACATATTGGCAATCTGCAGTACAACAGTTGCTGATGCGGTACCACTGACAACACCTGATATATCACCAATGACATCATTACAGAAACTGGCAAATTTATCGGCGTTACGGATGATTTTAACGGCTTCCTTTGCACCAGTAATCTTTTCGGCTGCCATTGCATGAAAAGGTTTTTCACTGGCAGCGGTAGCGGCAATGCCAAGCATATCAAACATAACACCAATAAATACGATGATAAACACAATTACCAGTCCAAGTATCCAAATCACATTACTTAGAATGGATTCAGATACCACTGAAAAAATAGCCGCTAACACAAACGTGATAACGGCAATAGTAACACTGAAATGCAGCGATTTTTTAGTTTGCTGTTTCATTTTAACCTCTAATTCAAAAAATATGTAGTAGAAGGAATGGTCATTTAAAAGGTAAAAACTGCGGCTTAGGTCCAGTAGGTTTTCCCAGATGGATACCCTATGTTGCCATAAAGGCGGTTCCCCTTTAAATCCATCTCGACTCCGTCACCGGAAGCCGGACTGGATTACCACTTAGTCCGCACTATAATCCCTTTTAAATGTCCAATGAGCAGTCTAGGAGTTTTCCTCAGCAGTCTTTGACCGTTCCCTAGCCTCTTTTGCAGTGATGATTTCATAGAGATTAAATAACCAAGCCGGTTGGCCACCCGGATTGATTATTATTGCTCTAATCCCCTCACCACCACTCAAGGCAGGCTACGCTGCAAATAAGGCTCCCACGCCCTATTATGCAGGTTCATACCCCATTCCATAGCGAAACCTAGGCTTAGGGTCCACTACAGAGATGGGCCTCCGCGGTAATCGGGTCAACGCCCACATGCCTTTGTGGATCGCCCGAAAACCTTAACTCCCAGCACTGACCCAAGGCTGGGCGCCTCAAGCCAGCACAAGGAACTTCATCGATGTGCCCTTTGGCGGATTTTTAGGCCCGCCTTCAAGAACGGAGGACTGACTAGAATACTGCACCATTCCTTTACTAGTATTATTATAACATAGGACAGACAAAATTACTATGGATTATTAATAATCCCGTGCACTGAAATAGTCCGTAAGCAGTGCAAGGTAGGAAGTCTCTGCACCGGCCTTGCGCAATGCTTCTTTCGCCCTCTGTACATAGGAGGATTTTTCTCTATCGCCCCCTCCAGTCCAAGCAGCTTCGGATAGGTATTTTTATCATTCGCTTCATCACTGCCGACCGGTTTACCGAGTTTATCCGGGTCCCCAGTAACATCAAGAACATCATCCTGTACCTGAAAAATTAAGCCGAGATAATATGCAAAGTTTTCTAAATGTGCTATCTGCTCGGTGCTGGCTCCGCCAAGATATGCTCCGGTGCCAACAGCAAATCGAAGCAGTTCCCCTGTTTTCAGCGTGTGTATGGTTTCCAGCTCTTCCAGTGTAATCTCTCTTTGTTCAGCTTTCATGTCCAGAGCTTGCCCGGCTACCATTCCCTTTGGCCCGCTCACTTCAGAAAGCGACTTCACAATCTGGACTTTCTGATTCGCTGATAATTGCGGGTCGCTTGAAATCAGCTCAAAACTGTATGTCAGTAAGGCATCTCCTGCCAGAATCGCCGTGGCTTCATCATACACTTTATGGTTCGTCGGCTGTCCGCGGCGCAGGTCATCATCATCCATTGCCGGCAAGTCATCATGAATGAGGGAGTACGTATGAATCATCTCCAGTGCAACTGCAGGTGTAAGGGCCACATCTGTATCATTATCGTACGCATGGTACGCAGCCATTAAAAGAACAGGCCGGAGCCGTTTACCGCCAGCTTCAACTGAATACAGCATGGAAGCTTTCAGACGTTCCGGAATGTCCAATTCACGCAGCTGGTGTTCAAGCTCCTGCTCGACAGCCGTTTTTGGTCATCCATGAATTTATTCAATTCCTGCTGCACAGCTACTCCTCCCCCTGAACATCGAACGTTTCCAGTTCGCCCTGGTCATTCATAATTTGTGTCATTTTTTCTGTACATCTGTCAGTTTATCACTGCAAACTTTCGAAAGTTTCATACCTTCCTGGTAATAAGTAATTGCCTTTTCTAATGGAACGTCCCCTTTTTCAAGCTTTTCTACGATTTTTTCAAGCTCAAGCATTGCTTCCTCAAAAGAATGGTTATTCTCCTGCTCCATTGCTCTCCTCCTTTTTGTCCATTACCTGACAATCAAGTAACCCATCCGCAAGTTTCACGGTTACATGGTCTTTTACGGATACATAATCAACTGATTTCAGCAACTCTCCTGTGGGATTATAAAGAATGGCATATCCACGTTTCATCGTCTCCAGCGGATTAAGAAGGGACAGCTTCCCAATAGCCGTCTGCAGCCGGTCAGCACTTTTTCCAGGTGACCGTTCATCAAATCACCTAGTTGTTTATTATACTGCTTAAGATCCCTTCTGGCGTGGTCCATTTGACGTTGTGGATGGAGTGCTGCAAGCCTTGTCGTTAACTGCTGAAATGCGTCCCGTTTCATCCGCAATTCCATTGAAGCCGTTTTTTCAAGACGATCAACGTGTCTGTCCAATTCCTGTTCTTTTTGTTTCATTAGCTGCTCAGGATAGCGAAATGCATATGATTGCTTCAGCCGGTTCAGATGCTGCTGTGCACTAGTGGCATATTGCGTCATCATTTTAGCCAAATACCGCTCGAGATTATCCAGCTTCTCGGCAAGTTCAAGCTGTGACGGGACAACTATTTCGGCAGCACCTGTCGGGGTCGGTGCCCGTACATCAGCCACATAATCGGTGATGGTTGTATCGGTTTCATGACCCACAGCTGAAATAATCGGTATGGCAGATTGGAAAATCGCACTGGCCACGATTTCTTCATTGAAACTCCATAATTCCTCAATGGATCCGCCGCCCCTGCCAGCAATCAGGACATCAAACAGTTTGGTCTCGTTCGCCTTCTTGATTGCGTCCGCAATGGATTGCGGTGCATTTGGGCCCTGAACAAGTACTGGAATTACCGTTGTCCTGGCAATAGGATATCTTCGTTTTATAGTTGTAAGAATATCACGGACAGCAGCCCCTGTTGGCGAAGTAATGACACCAATGTGCCGCGGGTAGGCAGGCAATTCTTTCTTATGCCGTTCGTCAAAATACCCCAGTTTATGTAGTTTCTCCTTCAGCTGCTCATAGGCCAAATAAAGGGAGCCGAGTCCGTCCGGTTCCATTTGCTGGATATACAATTGATACTGGCCAAATTGTTCAAACACACCGACTTCGCCCTTTATCAGCACATTCATGCCATTTTCAGGCCTGAATTTCAGTCGGCGATTATTACCGGCGAACATAACTGCCTGTATGCGTGCATGATCATCCTTAATCGTTAAGTACATATGGCCCCGGCTGTGATGTTTAAAATTGGAAATTTCCCCTTTTAGCCAAATGTGCTTTAAATGGGGGTCTGTTTCAAATTTACGTTTAATATATTTCGTCAGTGCTGTGACAGTTAAATAATTATTTTCCAACCGCAGACAGCCCCTTGGCAGCCTTAATCGTATTTTTAGTAGCATAGTGATTGTCATAGGACCAACTCCCCTTGGAACAGGTGTAATCTTGGACGCTTTGGCCGCTGCTGATGGAAAGTCGGCATCTCCTGTCAGGGAACCATCCTCTAACCGGTTAATCCCAACATCCACGATGACCGCACCGTTTTTCACATGCTCCCCACGGATGGCATTTGCCCTTCCCATGGCGAGAATAAGGATGTCAGCTTCTTTCGTGTACTCTGTCAGATTTTCGGTTCTGGAGTGACAGTGGGTTACGGTTGCATTTTCATTCAGGAGCAGTTGGCCTATCGGTTTTCCTACAATGTTGCTTCTTCCTAATATAACAGCGTGTTTCCCTTCCATGCTGACATCATGGGCTTTAAGCATTGTTATAATTCCATACGGGGTGCATGGAAGAAAGGTGCTATTTCCCGTCACCATTTTCCCAATGTTGACCGGATGAAAACCGTCGACATCTTTTTCGGGGCTAATGGATTCAATAACCTGCTGTTCATTTATATGGTCCGGAAGAGGAAGCTGCACCAATATGCCGTGCACGGTTTCATTCCTGTTGAGGTCATCGATTTGATTTAGAAGGTCCTGTTCCGAAGTGGATGATGGCAATGCAATAATGTCAGATGACATGCCTATCTCCGCTGAAGCTTTTTCTTTCCCTCTTACATATGATTTGGAAGCTGGATCATCTCCAATTATAATAACTGTTAAATGAGGTGTAATCCCCTTTTCTTTCAGCTGCAGCACCTCTCCAGCCAAATCTGTTCTCACTTTTTTGCCAGCTCTTTCCCATTCATTTCAGTTGCAGTCATACACTCCATCTCCCTTTTTAGTAATGAGACCGCGGCAGGCAGCTACTCATTGTACCATGGTCCCGTTAGGCAGCGAGCAGCAGTGTGCCAGTTGGACGTTTATGTTGTAACTTTGGCCAGGACGCCATTGACAAATTTACCGGACTTCTCATCGCCGTATAAATTGGCTAGCTCCACTGCTTCATTGATGGATACATTGACAGGAACATCCTCCTGCCAGCGAATCTCATAAACAGCAATGCGTAATACCGTTCGTTCTACGGATGCAATTCGTTCGATTGTCCAATTTTCCAGACTGGCCGTAATGACACTGTCCATTGTCTGTTTATTTGCCGCAACTCCTTCGACAAGGGTTTTAATAAACGGATCGACTTCAAGTGACTCTAAATGATCTTTCATCGCTTGTTCAGGCTCTTTGTCGTTCATGTCCAGCTGGAACAATATTTGAAATGCTTTTTCTCTTGCTGCATGCCGATTCATCATTCATAACTCCTTTGAAATTCTTATCTCCCTGAAATCATAACATGACTGTTTGGAGTAATCCATAATTTTTGTTTTCTGACGCTAGAAACAAGCTGGAGGCCAAAAGAATCCTTTTGGCCTCCCGCGTTCACGTTCATTCGCTTTCATCCGCTGTTTCCATTTGGATACCGACCACGTGAACATTAATTTCGTCTATTTCCAGCGCTGTCATCGTTTTCAGTGTATGACGGATGTTTTCCTGCAGCTCCTGTGCCACTTTTGGTATGGAAACGCCAAAATTGAGAACAACGAACAGATCAATCAGTATCCCTTTTTCGGTCAAGTCCACTTTAACACCTTTTCCGTGTGACTTTTTACCAAACCGTTCAACGACACCGGTTGCAAAATTGCCGCGCATTTCCGAGACACCTTCCACTTCCGATGCTGCAATGCCTGTTATGACTTCAATCACTTCCGGAGCAATTTCAACCGTCCCCAGACTTTCATCATCACTGACATTTAGCAGTGGCTGTTCACTCATTATCTCACTCATCCTTTTCTAATATGGGATTTTCTTTCAAAAACTTCGTATTGAAGCTGCCGTCTGTAAAAACAGGATGATCCATGATTTTTCGATGGAAGGCAATCGTTGTATCCACGCCTTCAACGACAAATTCATCAAGTGCGCGTTTCATTCTGTTGATGGCTTCCTTTCGAGTCTCTCCATACGCAATAAGTTTTGCAACCATGGAATCATAAAACGGTGGAATGCGATAGCCCGGATATGCAGCCGAATCATTACGAACCCCCGAGCCACCAGGCGGAAGATACATCGTTATTTCCCCGGGTGATGGCATGAAATCCTTAAACGGATCCTCCGCATTGATACGGCATTCAATTGCCCATCCATCAAAGCTGATGTCATCCTGCCGAAAAGGCAGTGGCTCATTGTCAGCTACTTTGATCTGTTCCTTGATCAGGTCAATACCCGTTATCATTTCGGTTACAGGATGCTCAACCTGTATTCTTGTATTCATTTCCATAAAATAAAATGACTGGCTTTTCCTGTCAAAAATAAATTCGATTGTGCCGGCACCAACATAATCAACAGCTTTGGCTGCTTTCACTGCTGCCTCACCCATTTGTGCACGGATATCAGGTGTGATCGCAGGTGATGGGGCTTCTTCAATTAACTTTTGCAGCCTTCGCTGAATGGTGCAATCACGTTCACCCAAATGCAGAACATTGCCGTGTTTGTCTGCCAGAATCTGAATCTCCACGTGCCGGAAATCCTCGATATACTTTTCTAGATAAACTCCTGGATTCCCGAAGGATTTTTCGGCTTCCTCCTGTGTTACGCGAATCCCTTTCACTAGTTCTTCTTCGGTTTCCGCAACCCGGATTCCTTTTCCGCCACCGCCTGCAGTCGCCTTGATGATGACAGGGTAGCCAATTTCTTCCGCAATTCTGATGGCCTCTTCTTCGCTTTCGATAATTCCTTCCGAACCTGGCACAGTTGGAACATTTGCTTCTTTCATGGTTTCACGTGCCACATCTTTTATGCCCATCTTTTGGATAGATTCAGCAGCAGGACCGACGAATGTAATATTGCACGCTTTGCAGATCTCGGCAAAATCGGCATTCTCAGCAAGAAAACCATAACCGGGATGAATAGCATCCACTTCGGTCAGTATGGCAACACTCATGATATTCGTGAAATTTAAGTAGCTCTCTTTACTCAGTGCGGGACCAATACAGTAGGCTTCGTCAGCCATTTGCACGTGCAATGCGTCTTTATCCGCTTCAGAATAGACTGCAACAGTTGCAATATCCATTTCTTTACAAGCGCGGATTATCCGTACTGCAATCTCTCCCCTGTTTGCAATCAGAAGTTTTTAATCACCCGTGACATCCCCTTACTTTTGCTTCACTCTATAGAGCGGCTGTCCATATTCAACCAGCTCTCCATCTTTTGCAAGAATTTTCCGTAATCTCCCCTGTCGTTTCCGCCTCAATTTCATTAAAAAGTTTCATGGCCTCAACAATACAGACAACTGTATCTTTTTCAACTTTTGATCCAGTTTGTACGTAAGGATCGCTTTCCGGATTTGGAGCTGTATAAAAGGTTCCTACCATAGGGGAAACAATTTCATAGTCATAATCAGCCGCTTTTTCCGCAGCAGGAGCAGGCGCTTCTTCTGATGAACTCTCTACTGGCTCAGCCTTCACTTCAGGCGCCGAGGATTGAATAGGCTCGGCAGGCCGCTCTGCCGGCGCTGCTGGCGCGGGTGCAGCAGTGACCGTATTGCCACCCGATTTCTTCATGGTAACGGTTGTTTCGTCTGTTTCATAAGTAAATTCATCAATTGCTGATTGGTCGACCAATTTTATTAATTCTCGTATTTCCTGTACTTTCAGCATAGTTGGCACCCCTTCGTTTAATAACTGGTACTAATAACTTCTTCTGGAGGTTGTTCAAAAGTCCGGTGAAAATGACACTTCGAATTTCTTCTCGGTCCTTTTTTATCTCCTTTTTGAACACTCACCTCTAACATTTTACGATAAGTTCATTCCATACTTCAACCCAGAATAGCACCTAGTAATTTACCATATGTCATAAACCGTTTACACAGTAACCATTATAGCAATCTTGTCCAATTTTTGCGAATCATAGATTTATCACTGCCC
>BBCA01000073.1 GCA_001311805.1 Lentibacillus juripiscarius JCM 12147
CCTGTACGAATAATCCATATTATTCTTCCAGTCCTGCACCCGGGTACTAAATCCGGATTTAGAGGGGGCGGGCTGCACAAGCCGACCCCTCCCGCAGGTTTTTACCCTCGCGTCCAATACTCCCACTGCCCATATAACAGCTTAACAACATGTGTGAACATCATTTTCCGTGAAACATGTTTATTCGTAAAGATCCCAATAGCACCTTCATTTTTTCGTACATTTTCCCGCTGTGCATACCTATCCATCACATCGCCAAGTTCTTCACCGGCGATCAATGCATCCTTTATTTCTTCAGGCAGCAGAATCCGCGCCCCGCTTGCTGTAAAAGTGTGACTATCAGCTGTTACGAGTGCACCCCAGTTGCATAAATATAACTCATTACCAACGTACATTGCACCGCCTTCCAGTCCAATGCCAACAGTTCCGGGCAATGCTGTTTCCAGACTGCCTGAAGCTCGGTTGATGGCACCCTGTCTTGTTTCAGAATCAGAAAACGGCTGATCACTGACAAGGGAAGGCGTATCGTTTGCTGTCACATTATCCTGTAGAAAGACTTCCTTAACCGCAGCAATTTTGGTGGGACTTTTTTGATCCAACAATTATGTCCATTATGACACCTTACTTCGCTTGAATGGTTTCAACCGTGTTTTTATCCGTCGATTTAACAAGCTTCACCAATAATTCTTTCGCCGCCTGATAATCATCCACATGGATAATCGATGATGACGTGTGAATATAGCGGGAGCATATGCCAACAACTGCTGATGGAATGCCATCATTCTCAATATGAACACTTCCTGCATCCGTACCGCCTTGTGAAACAAATACTGATACGGAATGTCATTCGACTCAGCCGTATCGAGAATACTCCCGCATACCACGATGCGTAATCATTGTCCGGTCAAAAATACGCAATAAAGCACCCTGGCCCAGCTGACCGAATTCCTTATCATCACCGGACATGTCATTCGCAGGAGATGCATCAAGCGCATAGAAGATATCCGGCTGAATCATGTTGGCCGCAACTTTGGCCCCGCGTAAGCCCACTTCTTCCTGCACAGTTGCACCGGAATACAATTTGTTTGGAACTGTTTCTCCCTGCAGTTCTTTCAACAATTCAACCGACAGTCCGCAGCCATACCGGTTGTCCCACGCTTTGGCCAGGATTTTTTTCTCGTTCGCCATTGGTGTAAATGGACAAATCGGAACAACCGACTGGCCTGGCCTTATACCAATCTTCTCAGCATCGGCACGATCATCTGCTCCAATGTCAATCAGCATATCTTTCGTATCCATTGGTTTTTTCCGCTGCTCAGGTGTTAAATTATGTGGTGGTGTCGACCCAATGACACCGATAACCGGTCCCTCATCGGTCATAATCTGTACGCGCTGTGCCAAAAGTACCTGGCTCCACCAGCCACCCAGTGTCTGAAAACGAATCATGCCATTTTTCGTAATTTGGGTGACCATACAGCCTACTTCATCCATGTGGCCCGCAACCATGACCCGCGGCCCGTCGCCATTTTTGACACCAAATACACCGCCCAAATTGTCCTGGATTACCTCGTCTGCATATTTTTCCAGCTCTCCACGCATAAACGTTCGGATAGCGTGTTCATTTCCTGGGGCTCCCTGTAACTCTGTCAGGTTTTTGAACAAATTTTTTTGTTTCCTGGTCCATGATGGTTCCTCCTCCGTTTTTGTATGTATTGAAACAAGTATAACGGAAATACACTGCATCTTTCCACCATCAGCCATTTATTGGTTTCTATTTTGATTTTTTTCCGTTATACTTAAGGATATAATAAGGAAAGCGTTTTAAAATTTTTTCCGAGGTGATCGTAATATGAAAGCCAGAAACATTGTTATTGCCGCTGCGGCCGGGATTGCAGCAGGATATGTCGTAAAACAGCAGCTTGACCGCAATCAGTCAGTCACACCGGAGAAGGCACTGAAAAAAGCAAAAGAAACGTTTAAAAAGCAAGGGCCAATCAGTGGCTCATGGATTTACATGAAGCCTGAAGAATATGAAAAAAAATGGCCTGCTGTACCATGCCTACCGCGGTGGTGTCACACGAAATATGGACGGTGAGAACAAGCAGTACGAGTTCTATATTGACGCTGATACGGGTACCGTTATTGACTCAGCGGAAACAGCTTAATAAATTGTTCGATTGAAAACTCGGCATCCGCCTCATCTTATAGCGGGTGCCGATATTTCTTATAAGGCCATCCAACTTATTCACTTTCTACTCCCACGAAAAAGCCATCTGCAGCGCAAATGGCTTTTTTCTTTAATCGTATTCATACCGCTCCCGCTCAACTTGATCAATCCGGCTTCCGGTTTCATCAAATTTAATCGCCCGGAAATAGGCGTCATGATAAAACGTATACCACGCCTTGTTCTTATATCCATAATCCATCCATTTTTCTTTCTGGTGGACCGATGTAACCGGATAGTCGTCATAGGCTAAGGCCCACAATTATTTTGGTGTGCGTTGGTCGGCATGATATCAGCCATATGAATCCATGTGTCATCGCCATCTTCAAACAGCAGTATGGAATGTCCGTCACTATGCCCGCCAGTGTGAATCATTTTTAGTCCGTCCGTGATGGTAAGTTCTTGTTCAAACGGAATGACTTGCTGCTGGATCGGCTTCCAGTTCATTTCCCAATATGTATTGGCTGAGCGGATGTTGGGATTGCGCATTTCATCCCATTCAACCTGGGAAACGTAAATAGCTACGTTTTTAAAGACGGATGTATAGCCATCACCAGCAGGTTTCGTCAGCCCGCATGCATGGTCAAAATGCAAATGGGTCATCAGCATGGCATCGATATCATCTGTGGACAGCCCCAATTCGGCAAGCGACTGATCAATAGACGATTCTTCGCGGACACCGAAATTGCGAATCTGTTTGTCCGTCAGTTTTCCATTGCCCATTCCGGAATCAATCACATAATTCTTTCCATCAAGCTGTACTAAAATCGGATCTGTACGCAACTCAATTTGATTTCTTTCATTATACGGATATTTCTTTCCCCAAAGGGGTTTCGGCACAACCCCAAACATGGCTCCGCCGTCCAGAAAGTTCACACCGCCGTTCAGCCATGTCAGTTTTGCCCGTCCAATCTGCAGTGATTCCACTAGTCACTCCTCCTTTGCCTATATCTCAAGTGTAGCGGATTAACGTTTTATTGTAAACGATTGCAACACATATCAAAAAAAAGAACCCGGATGTGGGGTTCTAGGTGAATTCAGCTCGGCACCGGTAAATCGGCTGCCCTTTTGCTGAAAAATTTTTCTTCGTATTCGGTCATGACATTTTCCGGGACTTCTGCACTGTGCAGGTCCAGATGCACTTCTTTCAGTTTCAGCCCAAACTCGGAAAAACTAACCAGCGAATATTCGAACAGTCCCTGGTTATCCGTTTTAAGGGTGATTTCCCCGCCAGGCTGCAGAATATGCTCATACTGCTCTAAAAATGTATGAAAGGTAAGTCGCCTTTTAGCATGCCGTTTCTTTGGCCACGGGTCGGAAAAGTTCAAATAAATGGCCGAAATTTCATTTTGAGCAAACAGTTCTTTTAAGTCAGCGGCATCCACATGCAATAAACGTGCATTCGTCACTCCGGATTCTTTCAATTTTGCGCCAGCCATGACAATAATGCTTTTAGCCAGTTCAATTCCAATAAATTAACATCCGGATTTTTTTTCGGCCATCCCGGTGATAAACTGACCCTTTCCCGTTCCAATTTCTAAATGAATTGGATGATCATTTCCAAATAATTCTTTCCACCGGCCTTTCCTTTCTTCCGCATCCGTAATAATCAGGCTGGTGTTGTCCCGCAGAAAGTCATCTGCCCACGCTCGATGGCGCTCCCGCATTTCCTAAGTACCTCCTTTTCGATAAGCATAGATATCATGTATTGGTTCAAACTATTTGCTGAGGTGAGTTCAATGACATTGACTGTACACAATCAATTGCAGCTTCTGCACGATATTTTGACAGAACAGACAGAGGATTGCTGTGGCGCCATTTCCGAATACCAGCAGATTAAGCGGCTGGTGCAGTCCATGATGGCCGACAACAGTATTTCAGATGACCAATTGCTGCAGCTTCTTCCTGAAATATACAATTATGGCCGTCAGGGTGAAATTGCCCATAATGATGAAGAACATGTCCGTACCAACCAAACGAACATTGACACATGGGTGAATGCAATCAGCGGACTCAGTCAAGAATAGTCGTGCTGACATGCTCATTCAGCTTCCGCAAGTCGGCCAGTCGTTCATAGGCTTTATTGATTTCAGCCCGCTCATAATGCCAATTAAAATAGAAAAGAGCATCCATAATTAAATACCAGTGGATTCGCTCGGTCAATTGGCTGTCACGGGTGGCTCCATATCGATAAAGCCACTCATTCCAATCCTCCTGCGGTATATACCATTTTAATACGAACCCGAAGTCCATCGCCGGGTCAGCAATCATTGCATTATCCCAATCCACAAGGTAGAGCTGCCCTTTATCGGTTAAAATAACGTTGTGATGATTCAAATCGCAATGGCAGACAACTTTTTGCTGATTACGAGTGACAGGAAGCAGGCGCTGTAAATAGTCAATTGCATCGCGGATTTCTTCATGACGGTCAATTAGTTCATTCTTTTTAATTGGCTGGTTATTTCATCAAACGTTCATCCGATGTCACCGGCTTTTTGCCAAGCCGCATGAGCATATGCAGCAATTCTGATGACTTGTGGATTTTCCGCAGCAGCGCGGCAACCCGGTAATGCTGCATTTCTTCCGGCTTCAGTTCCCTTCCCTCAAGCCACTCCTGAGCAGTAATGACATCGCCGTTTTCCATACGCTTTGTCCATACAAGCTTTGGAACAATCCCCTCGGCAGACAGAACTGCAAGGAAGGGTGATGAATTTCTTTTCAGGAAAAGACGCTGCTCGTTCTTTTCCGCAATATAAGCGTCCCCTGTCAGTCCGCCGGCAGGAGTAATATTCCATTCTTTTCCTACTGCTTGTTGAAGCCAATTCACCGCACATACCTCAAATCATTCGAGTTTTCCAATCGTAAACAGACACATAAAATCAGATTATCGAAAATCCGTCTCATTTTCAAGTAAAACATTTTCCCCCTGGATGCATCTATTTTCCCTTGTCCCCCATCGCAAACGCATCTTCATCTTCTTCCCATTCCAGCCGTTTCACCGAAGCAGCTCCTCTACTTCCATTTCATCAACGGGTAATTCGTCGTCCAAAGACAATGGAGTTTACTCCACTGATCCTGTTTCAGCCGCATAAACTGCCCTGGGTAGCGGTACATATTCCACTCATACCTTGAAACATCATCTTCCAGCTTTATCAGCTGCGCCAATTAACTCCCCTCCTCCACCAATTCAAACGTTCGGACAGGTTTATATTTGGGTGATTGACTCGGAAAAATTTGGTATACAATAACCTGATTAACGGAAAATGCATGCTGACCGCTGTATTGTTCTTTCCAGTTTTTCAGGTCCACCTTTCCGCCATTCCATTTCTTCGCCAGTGTGATATGCGGTCTGAACATGCGGTTCTCCTTTTGAAAACCTGCTTTGGCCGCAGCCGTTTCGACAAGCTGATGTAATTGGAGCAACTCTGGTTTCCTTTCCACACCGCCCCATAAAACACGCGGTTTGTCTGGATTACCAAACGTGCCCAGCTCCCCGGCTCGCACCTCAAAAGCAGGTATAGTTTCGATTCGCTTAAGTTCTCCCAAAAGTATATCAAGATCACTTTTTACCGCCGCCCCAAGGAATTTCAGTGTCACGTGGAAATCCTCCCGGTGTGTCCACTGTTTATACGGCAAATGTCCCTTCAACACGGACTGCCTTTCAGTAAAAATTGTTTAAGCTCTTCTGGCAACGGGACAGCAACGAAATAATGCGGTAAATTCATCGGCACCCCTCATTTTTCTGTTAATTATATCGTATACTTTGTTAAAGAGTTTTCTTAACAAAAGATTTTTCACTTTTATTGAAATGAAAACAGGTGTAAAATTAACTTACGGCAAAGATTCACGAGCACCACAAGATAATGAAAATCATTAAGGAGTGGTTTTTTGAATCAGACAACATCACGTATGCTGACGCGAGTAAAAGCTGTCTACCTTTACATTAGAGAGAAAGGGACGGTTTCAACCAGGGACATTGCGGATGAATTCGGGACAACCGACCGGACTATTCAGCGTGACTTGAACATCCTGACCTATAATGGACTTGTAGAAAGCCCCATTCGCGGAAAATGGACAATCACAGATAAACCCGTCAATTTGTCCTGAGGGTAGTCCCATCGGATGTTTTCTCCCACAGCAGCGGGTGTTTTAGAATGTTTTCCAGGACGTTCGGCCGTCCCCGTTGTGAAAATACGGCTGGCTGTCAACTGTCAGCTTTGTTTTCACCATTTTGCAGCATTTCCACTTCAGAAACCGTTAGTTCGCGGTACTCACCAGTTGTAAAGCCGAATCAAGTGTTAGGGTTCCCATCCGAATCCGTTTTAAAAAATTACTTTTTTACCTGCTGCCTCTACCATTCTTTTCACCTGGTGGTACTTTCCCTCCGTGACTGTTATCTCAACTTCCGACAGTTCTCCTCTCTGCATAATAGTCAGTACTGCCGGTTTGGCCTGATAGCCATCATCCAATACAATTCCATCTGTAAAGCTTTGCTTATCTTCCTCTGTCATCCGCCCCCGGACTTTGGCGTAATACGTTTTCTCTATATCTTTCCTTGGAGAGGTCAGCTGATGGGCCAGCTCACCATCACTGGTAATAAGCAGAAGTCCCTCTGTGTCCTTATCAAGCCTGCCAGCAGGAAACGGGTTAAAAACCTGATATTTAGATGGCAATAGGTCAATGACCGTTCTATCGCGGTCATCAACCGTAGCCGAAACATAGCCTTGTGGTTTGTTCATCATTACATAGATGTGTTTCCGATACTCAACCACTTCCCCATGCACAGCAGTCGTGTCTTTTTCCGGGTCTAGCTGAAAGGCTGTGTTCTTTACTATCTCTCCATTGACAGTTACTTGTTTTTTCTTAATCAGCGCTTTCACGTCTTTTTCTGCTTCCATAGCCCATATTTGCCAGCAATTTATCCAGACGCATGCTGTCTGCCTCCTTTATTTACGAAATAAACGATCCAGTATTTTCACGCGGTCCCCCAGCACACGTTCAAGCAATGTAGACTGGTAACTGAACCATAAATAAACACCGCCTCCGATACCAACACCTGCTATGAGCACCAGAACTGCTGACAGCCGGTCCGCTTCATAAGCCAGAAAATGGCCGGATACTGCTTTTACAATCCAAATGGAGACGCACATAATCACAGTAAAAATGCCAATGAGTAAAAAGCGCTTGATTGTTTGCTTATATGGAAATTGGATAGCTTTTCGTATGCGCCATAAATTCAAGGCAACAGCGGTTCCCACAGCAAGCATCGTGCCGAAAATGGATCCCTTCGCACCGAAGACATGAATTAGCTGTATATTGAACAGCACTTTCATCAGCAAGCCACCGCTTAAACTGATCAGGGCAAACCGCTGTTCATTAATGCCCTGTAGAATGGACGCTGTCACTGTAAACATGGCAAACAATAAGCCTGCCGGTGCATACCACCCCAACAATGTCCCGGTAATATTAATATTATCCATGCCATATAGAGAACCATACGCAACATCAGACAGCATGGACAGCCCGGCCACTGCCGGAACGACCAGAACAAGCACAATTTGCAATGCCTGATGGATTTGCTGATTCAGCATCGATTGATTATTTGTGTAAATGTTTTGGTTAATGCGGGAATAATAGCCATTGACAAGCCCGTCGCAATCGTCACTGGAATAATAATTAGCTTATGGCCGTAAAAATTGATCACCGCATACGCTGTTTCAAATATGTCTTTCTTTCCAATTGCTGTCATTGCGCGCTCAAATGTAAACTGATCAACCAGCTGGTACAGTGGTGTAGCAACCCCAATCAGCACAAACGGACCGGCATACTGGAACAATTCAACGAATAGGCTTTTCATCGGCAAATCGTATGTATACTGCTGCTGGTTTATTTGTGTGTAAATATGCCGTTTGCGCCGCCGCCAGTAAACCCACAGAACGATACACGACGCCAAAGCACCAACAATGCTGCGAAAGTAGAAAAACCTATCGCAGTGACTGTTTCCCCGTCCAGCAGCACTTTAATAATAAACGTTGCGATTAAAATGAAACTTATCCGGACAATTTGTTCCACAACCTGTGAAACGGCGGTCGGCCCCATGGATTCATACCCCTGGAAAAACCCGCGGACAATGCTCATCGCCGGTATAATCAATAACGCAACACTTACCATTCGGATAACCAGCGTGACATCGGCCGTGCTAATATGACCTGTTTCCTCATTGGTAATCATTTGATCAGCCAGCAAACCTGCACTGAAGAAAAGCGCCAGAAAAGCAATAAAACCTGTTACAGCCATTAACATCATGCCCGCTTTAAACATGCGCATGCCTGTTTCATAATCACCAAGTGCATTATATTTAGAGACAAACTTGGAAACAGCCAATGGCACACCAATAGTCGAAATGCTGATCAGAATATTATAAGGAGTATAGGCAAACTGAAACAACGTTCCGCCCGTTTCCCCAACAAGCCCATGAAACGGGATGACATAAATCATTCCCAAAAATTTCGATAAAAAATGTTGCAGCTGTAAGCAGCATCGTTCCTTTGACAATATTCGACATTTTTTCACCTGCATCACTTGTAAATTACATATAACGCTATTTTATCATAGATTATACGGAAAACATCATATAGCACTACAAATTCAAAAGACTCCTCCGGTCGTTTTTTAACAGAATCCATGCTAAAATACAAACGGAAAGGAATGAAGCGAATTGTCTTACGATACAGCAGTGATCGGCGGAGGGCCTTCCGGATTAATGGCATCCATAGCTGCCGCCGAATATGGAGCCAACACAATACTACTCGAAAAAGGTAAAAAGCTCGGGACAAAACTGGCCATTTCCGGTGGGGGACGCTGTAACGTGACGAACCGGCTTCCGGAAGAAGAAGTCATTCGGCATATCCCCGGAAATGGAAAGTTCCTGTACAGTCCATTCTCTGTTTTCAATAATTACGATATCATTTCGTTCTTTGAAAACATGGGCGTTCATTTGAAAGAAGAAGACCACGGAAGAATGTTCCCTGTTTCCAATTCAGCCAAATCAGTAGTGAATGCACTTGTCGGTAAATTGGACGAACTTCATGTCGAAGTCCGAATGAATACACCGGTAAAGGCAATTCATTACGACGAAAACAACCATACCATCATTCTGGATTCCGGGCAAAAATCCAGGCCAAATCATTGATCATCGCCGTCGGGGGGAAAAGCTGTCCCACACACCGGCTCTACCGGTGATGGCTACGCATGGGCAAAAAAGCCGGTCACACGGTCACAGAATTATATCCGACAGAAGTGGCGCTTACGTCCAATGAAGCATTTATCCAGCAAAACGCCTGCAGGGATTATCATTACGAAATGTCGCCCTGTCCGTTTTAAATAAAAAAATAAGCCGATCATTACCCATCAGATGGATATGATTTTTACACACTTTGGCTTTTCTGGACCGGCTGTATTGCGGTGTTCCCAATTTGCCGTAAAAGAGCTTATGAAAGGACGCGAAGCTGTACCAATGCAGCTCGATGTGTTCCCGGACGAATCAGTGGAACAAGTAATACAGTCCATCCTGGCTGAAATCAGCAACAATCCTAAAAATCAATTCGAAATGTGTTAAAAGGAATGATACCGGAAAGATTTTTAGATTACATGCTGACATCCAATGATATTGGCACAGATCAAAAAGCTGCCAATATCTCCCGCGAGGTAATCCGCAGCCTCGTCCAACAAATGAAAAAATTCCATTTTAACGTCCATGGCTCACTTCCATTGCGTAAAGCATTTGTTACCGGTGGTGGAGTTTCCATTAAAGAAGTCGTTCCAAACACCTTACAGTCAAAAATGATGTATGGGCTTTATTTCTGTGGCGAAATTCTCGATATTCATGGCTATACTGGCGGGTATAACATCACATCTGCATTAGTCACTGGCCGCATTGCTGGGATGAACGCTGCAATAGAGGCTTGTCCCGCTGGCAGTTGATTCCGGGCATTTTTTTAAGCTATTTCAGCAATGCTAGGAATGAGGGGACTTCATCAAACGGAAAGGAATGAATGTAATAATGCAGCAAAATAACAATATGTGGCTGCCACTGATTGCTTCTGTCGGTGTCGGAGCGGCAACGTACTACAGTATGACGAGAAATAACAACAACTTTGGACAAGCCATGCAGCAAATGATTCCTGTCGTTTCCCAGATGAACAAAAATAATCAGCCGTTTAATGATTAGGCCAGGTGTTTGCAGCTTCCAAAAGCGTACCAATTATTGGTGCGCTTTTTTTATGATGAACCGGTAAGAATGACTTTCAGAACTCAGTTTTTCTAACTTAAAAATCACATGTTAGTCACATGGACAGTTAATAAACGTGATATTCATCACACCAGAAACCTGTTTACAGCTGTACCATTGAATCGAATGATAATCTTACTTAGGAGGGCTTTTTATGCCAGAATCTGTTGAAACATTTGATGGATGGTATGCACTTCATGATTTCAGAAATATGGATTGGGAAAAATGGCAGCTAGCAACAGAAAGCGAACAGCAAGCTGCATTAGAAGAATTCAGCACACTGCTGGAGCAATGGCAAGACATTGAAGACGCAAAACGGCAGCCATGCACTGTACTCCATTGTCGGACAAAAGCTGATTTGATGTTCATGGTGCTTCGGCCAAGCATGAAGGACATAAATATATTAGAGAATCAATTCAACAAAACAGCAATGGCTCACTACACTCAGCCTGTCTATTCATATGTATCCATTATTGAAAAGAGCACTTATTCCAAACGGGAAACAGATCCATACAAGGATCCCGCAATGCTGGAGAAATTGTACCCCGTGATTCCTAAATCAGATTATATTTGCTTTTACCCTATGAGCAAATCCCGTGGAGAGATAAACAATTGGTTCACACTTCCAAAAGAAGAACGTGGCCGGATGATGTATGAGCATATTGCCACAAGCAAGCCATATACACAAGATATTAAAAGGATCATTACCGGGTCAATCGGACTTGATGATTACGAATGGGGCGTTTCCTTGTTCTGTGACGACCCGCTCCGGTTTAAAAAGCTCATTTATGATACACGGTTTGACGAGGTAAGCGCCAAGTATGCCATTTTTGGAAGCTTCTATATCGGGCATCTCCTTCCAGCAAACGAGATACATGCATTTTTTAAATAGACCTCGTTTTTTGCCTTTTGTTCATTCTAAAGAATGCCTGTTTAACAATTTGTCTAAAACTGCGACGTAACTGCCTACGTTGATTTCCACTCCGGGCAGTCGCTTTCACCACAGGCATAAGTGCGACACCTGCTCAACCTCACGCTTTTCGCAGTGTCTTCTTTACCGCGGGCACAGCTTCAGCCTCCTACGCGGGAAGGCGCCGCTAAAAGTCCGAGAGAAGGCTTCTCATGGCCAAAAGTCATCCAAAAGCGGGCTAAAAAGTCCAAGAGAAGGCTTCTCAAGACCAAAAGTCACCTAAAAGCGAGCCGAAATGTCCGAGAGTAGGCTTCTCAAGTCCAAAAGCCACCTAAAAGCGAGCCGAAATGTCCGTGAGAGAGCTTCTCAAGGCCAAAACCCACCCAAAATCGGGCCGAAATGTCCGTGAGGGAGCTTCTCAAGGCCAAAAGCCACCTAAAAGCGGG
>BBCA01000074.1 GCA_001311805.1 Lentibacillus juripiscarius JCM 12147
GATATTGAATTATGAAATTCACTCATACTGTGTAATTATAATTTTTGGAGATATCTATGAAGGAGATGATTTGGAGAACGAAGGAAAATAAGGAGCATAAGCACTCCTTAATGATTTTTTAATATGCGTCTAAAGTCTTTTATTTCACTCTCGTTCTTAACGGAACGAACTGCTAAAGTATCAATAACCCTTTGTTGGTCTTCTAAAGTTTCTTTTACATCATCAAAACTTTCATCGATATGCTTAGCAACTTCTTCAATATATGGACCAACACGATTAATTGTGCTGTCTTTCAGTTGTTCTTGTCCATCTTTAAGCTCTTTCACATCTTTATCTAAGTTATCAAAGCGTTTTTTCAAAAACATCCATTCTTTGATTGACCTTTTGAAGCTCGCTAAGTATTTGATTCAAAGTTTCTTCCATTAAAACCACTCCGATTTCTTTTCTATATTATAACACGATTAGGTTAAGAAGTAAGAAATGATTTAATCTTTTTTTCGCAATTTCCCTCGATAAGAAACAGAATTCAATTAATTAGTCCGTGCGCGACGATGTTTTGCAGTCATTGCAATCCCTACGATTACTTCAAGAATAGCAAATCCTAATACATATAATCCAATTGAAGGAAGTGACAAAATCCCCAAGACAATATGGAATGCTGCGGCAATATATAAGCCTGTCGGTTTCTTTAAGTACACGCTTAAAATTGCATAAATTAATACTGCTACTATAAGTCCCACAGTAATCCAAGAAACCCAAGATGCCATCAAATCTCCTCCTTATGGCGTATTTTGATTTAACGCAAAAACAGGCTCTTATATTGGGTTTGGGGCGCTAATACTTAATCCGGATTTGCGCCCAATTTCTGCATATTTCCTTTAATTGCTTCTTTCATAATCCGTTTTATTACCGTTGTCAAATATAAATAATTCAAAAATAAAGATATTAAAAACAGCAATTACTCCTATGATGATAAAGCTGCTTATTTTAGGTGAGTCAAAAATAAATATTATAAGTGTGAAAATAATAATAACTACAATCGCTTCCAAATAGCCTTTTTTTCTTTTGGACATTTTTTTTCTTGGACATAATATCACTCCAAAATGGCCATTCCGGAATGGTCGCCCTATTGTTGAGGAGAAAGTCAATTCAAAGAGTTTAGCTTATTATAGCAAAAATGATTTTGTAAATGAAGCTTCTTAAGGCAGTTTAACACAAACACCGAACATCCATAATTCCTTACTATGTTTTCGGGGCTGGTCTCGTACGAATAAACTATGGAACAAGAACATAAAAGAGTCACTTTACTACTTGGCAGTAAAGTGACTCTTTGTCATGTGACTCATGTCTATTATTAATTTCGGATAAGATAATCGAAAGCATTTAAGGCTGTGTTTGCGCCGGAGCCCATGGAAATAATGATTTGTTTGTTCGGATCATCGGTGCAGTCGCCTGCAGCAAAGACGCCTGGTACGTTCGTTGCGCCATGTCGATCCACAACAATCTCGCCGAATTTATTTCGCTCAACGGAGTCGCCTAGCCAATCCGTATTCGGCAGAAGTCCGATCTGGACAAATACACCTTCCAGTTCAATGTGCTGTTCTGTTTCAGTCTCACGATCAATGTAAGTAAGGCCGTTTACATTGTCTTCACCGGTAATTTCTGTTGTTTTTGCATTCGTCAAAACAGTTACGTTCGGCAGACTGTGCAGACGCTCCTGCAGGACAGAATCAGCTTTCAGTTCGGAGGAGAATTCGAGAACAGTTACATGATTTACAATACCAGCGAGGTCAATTGCGGCTTCAACACCGGAATTTCCTCCGCCAATAACGGATACGTCTTTTCCTTCAAACAGCGGACCATCACAGTGTGGACAGTATGCTACACCTTTATTTCTGAACTCATCCTCACCGGGTACACCGATTTTGCGCCAGCGGGCACCTGTTGAAAGGACGACGGATTTACCTTTTAGGGAAGCACCGTTTTCTAGTTCAATTTCAACGAAGTCCTGTTTTCTTTCCAGTCCTGTGGCACGCTGCAAGTTCATGACGTCAATGTCATAATCTTTCACGTGCTCCTCAAGGTTTGCTGCGAATTTAGGGCCTTCGGTGCGCTTAACACTGATAAAGTTTTCAATGCCTGCTGTGTCGTTGACTTGTCCGCCGAAGCGTTCAGCGACAATGCCAGTACGAATGCCTTTACGTGCTGCATAGATGGCGGCACTTGCACTCGCCGGTCCACCACCGACAACAAGTACATCATATGGATCTTTGTTTTCAAATTCAGAAGCGTCCGGAGCACTGCCTAACTTAGCCAGTATTTCTTCCAGTGACATACGGCCGCCTCCGAATGATTCGCCATTCAGGAACACGGTTGGTACTGCCATGATGTTGTTGCTTTCTGCTTCCTCTTTAAATGTGGCACCATCAATCATGGTGTGCGTAATGTTAGGGTTAAGAACGCTCAATACGTTCAGTGCTTGCACAACAACTGGGCAGTTTTGACAGCTCAGGCTAACATAGGTGACAAAGTGATGCTTTCCTTCCAAATTCTTGGCCTGATCGATGAGTTTCTGGTCTTCTTTTGGAGCTCTGCCGCTAACCTGCAGGAGTGCCAGTACCAGAGATGTGAATTCGTGTCCAAGAGGAATGCCGGCAAACGTTATCCCGGTATCTTCCCCGACACGATTCACACTGAAACTCGGTGTTCTTTCAAGCTCAGTGGTCTCCACTTTAATACGGGATGACATGGTGGCCAGTTCATCCACTAACTCCATCATATCGCGGGAGGTGTCATCCGATCCCGCACTTACTTTAAGCAGCACATCGCCTTCCATTAATTCAAGGTATTGAGCTAATTGTGCTTTTAAATCTGTGTCTAGTATCATGATTGGATCTACCCCTTAAATTTTACCTACAAGATCAAGGCTTGGTTTGAGTGTTTCGGAACCTTCTTCCCATTTTGCCGGGCAAACTTCACCTGGGTTGTTGCGAACGTATTGTGCTGCTTTTACCTTGCCGACGAGTGTGCTTGCATCACGGCCGATACCATCCGCATTGATTTCAGCTGCTTGTACAACACCGTCCGGATCAATAATGAACGTACCGCGCTGTGCAAAACCAACTTCTTCATCCAGCACATCGAAGTTGCGGGAGATGGTTTGTGAAGGGTCGCCGATCATCGTATATTCAATTTTGTTGATAGCTTCTGAGTGATCGTGCCATGCTTTATGGACGAAATGAGAATCTGTTGAAACGGAATACACTTCAACCCCGAGTTCTTGCAAAGTTGCATATTGTTTCTGAAGATCCTCAAGCTCTGTAGGACAAACGAAAGAAAAGTCTGCTGGATAAAAGCAAACAATGCTCCATTTTCCTTTCAGGTTCTCATCGGTAACATCGATAAACTCTCCGTTACCTGGATTGTAAGCTGATGCTTGGAATGGTTGGATTTCTTTTCCTATTAAAGACATAGTAAATCTCCTCCTAATATGTTTTAGATGTATAAATGGTTTTTAAGACCTCAAGTTTCACTGCTGAATTATAATTATTATAATTCAATACTAATTATTACATGAAAGATAATTGCAGTCAACTATAACACTTGTAACATTGCCGGATACGGATACTCCGAATAAAGCTGGTGGCATGGTTACTGCCTCTTTAATCCCAGAATATCGTATCCGCTCAAGGTTTTCCACTAATTGACCTCTTGTTGTTGAAACTTTCGCAATGAGGGGTTGCCGTGTCTTTAGTGTTTCCCCAAGGAACTTCTCCAATTCGAATGAATCTCTCTGGGAACGGGGAGGAAAACGTGCGAGAACGGGGCGGGGTGCGGTGGAAAAAGAATATCCAATTTTGTTACGTAGAGCCTTTGTCATCATCCGGTCACTAATCGGGTGATGGACGATTTAATGCGGAGAAAGCTCTTTCTCAACAGATAGCGTACGTTAAATTGTGTGCTGCCTTTGGTGGTATTTGTGGGTTATTGTTTTATCAATGAGTAATGCACCACAATCATTTATGTGATTCACCCTATTACGTTTGGTGTATAATAGAATAAAGAAAGAGCGCAAAAGACTCTTGGGTAAGTGGAAGGACTTCTTTTGGACATTATGATTTAAATTGATACGGAATAGGGCAGAGACTCGCGAGTGGAGGAGTGCACATCAATGAAACGGCTGTTTATATTGGTTGCTGTTTTATTTATGATATCGGTTCGGACACCAGCTACGGTGCAAGAAACATGGAATTCGGATCTAATGGAAACGGCATCTATAGAAAATTGGACGGCAGCGATACAGGAATGGTTCGCTGATAAGGATATAACGATCAACGAATATAAGGAGGACCTCACTCAATTTTTTCAATTAGAAGAACAGAGGGAGGCTCCGGATATGGATACCGCGGAGCCATCCGCCTATGAAAAAGAAGTCGTGGAACTTGTGAATGAAGAACGGACAAAGAAGGGTCTGGAGCCATTGGAGATGCATCATGGATTAAGTGATCTTGCCCGGAAGAAATCTCAGGATATGGCGGATAACAATTATTTCAGCCACACATCACCAACGTATGGTTCCCCGTTTGAGATGATGGAGCAGTTCGATTTCACCTTCCAACTGGCCGGTGAAAACATTGCAGCAGGTCAGCGCAGCCCGGAGCAGGTGGTAGAAGGCTGGATGAACAGCAAGGGACATCGTGAAAACATCCTGAAGGAAGGGTTCACGCATATCGGTGTCGGGTATGTAGAAGATGCCGGGCTGCCGTATGGAACCTACTGGACCCAATTGTTCATGACACCAAGATAGAGGGATGCGGAGCACCGGATTGATGTCGGAGGAGCATCGGAATTTCCGCAGTTTACCGTGACCGTCACCAGATGAATGTTAAGTTTTTGTAAAATTGATCGTCATCTCCGCGGAATTATGATAGTTTGGACCTGGAAAAGCAGGGGGAGGAGATGAGATGCAGAAAAACATTCATTGGTTGAGATATTGGGGGCGTCACTTAAGCTGGGGCTGACTTCTTTCGGTGGTCCGGTTGCCCATCTTGGTTATTTTAAAGACGAATACATAGACAAACGGAAATGGCTCGATGACAAAACATATGCGGACATTATTGCGTTGTGCCAGTTTCTCCCGGGGCCGGCCAGCAGTCAGGTCGGGATTGCCATCGGGATGCTGCGCGGTGGTTTGCTGGGTGGCCTTGTATCGTGGTTCGGGTTTACTGTCCCATCGGTTATCGTACTTGTGCTGTTTGCGCTTTTCTACCAAACTTTTTCATTGGGGGATGCGGCTTGGATTGCCAGTCTGAAAATTGTCGCTGTGGCTGTCGTCGCCCATGCCGTCATCGGACTTGGCAAAAAGCTGACTCCAGACAAACCACGGATAGCTGTAGCGTTGGCTGCGGCAGTTATCATGCTGCTTTTTCGTCGGCGCTGGTGCAGATTAATATTATTATCGCAGCAGCCACATTGGGCTTTTTATGTTTTCCGGGCAGGCTGCATCCAAGGTCCAGCGATTTCCGGTTACGATCAGCAAGAAGCAGGGCATTTTGTCGCTGGGACTGCTGGCAGGACTGTTAATCGGATTACCGCTCCTGTCTCAGGCCGTTTCCAATGTATTTATCACGATAGGTGATATCTTTTTCCGTGTCGGCACCCTTGTCTTTGGCGGCGGGCATGTCGTCTTGCCGCTACTGGAGCAGGAAGTGGTGCCGAATGGAATGCTCACCGGCAGTGAATTTCTTGCCGGCTACGGAATGGCACAAGCAGTTCCCGGGCCGCTGTTTACGTTTTCCAGTTATTTGGGGACGATGATCAGCGGGATTACTGGGGCGGTGGTTGCGACTGTTGCCATCTTTCTGCCGTCCTTTCTGCTTCTTGTCGGTGCACTGCCGTTTTGTCCGAACTGCGCCAGCGTGCCGGATTTCAAGGTGTTTTGACAGGGGTGAACGCGAGTGTGGTCGGCATTTTGCTGGCGGCATGGTATGACCCTGTCTTTACAAGCTCTGTCACAGGCGGCGCAGATTTCGCATTGGCCGCTGTTCTGTTCGGACTTCTTCATTTCTGGAAAACACCAGCATGGCTCGTTGTGATCATTGGTGTTATCCTTGGGACTGGCATGGGTTTGATTTTCTAACGGTGTAGGTAGCGGACTCATCGGGTACATAGGTAACAGAAAAAATACGGAGGTGGAATGATGGCACAGCATCAATTTCATTTAAAGGCAGACTGGCCGGGCGGCAGGAACAGTACCGGCTCGATTGACGCGGGGAATCTCAAGACAAAAATATCAATCCCGCCTGAAATGGACGGGCCAGGCGTGGGCACCAACCCGGACGAAATGCTTCTCGGCGCGGCGGCAACGTGCTATGTCATCACGCTCGCAGCGATGATCGAACGGGCAGAACTCCCGCTTAAGGAAATGGCACTCAACTCAGAAGGGATCGTTGATGTGACCGATGGCGTGATCACGTATAAAAATCATCCATAAACCGTACGTCGCACTGCAGGAGCACGCGAATGAAAAAACTATCAGCTGCTGCAAAAACTTACTGAAAAAGCAGAAGCAAGCTGCATGATCTCCCGCGCCCTCAAAGGAAACGTCGAAATTGAAGTACAAGCGGATATTCAATAAACCTGGGGGTCCGCCTACCTGGGGCCCCTAGTTTCCATTTTTAATCACCCCCTATAATAGAAGGCGAACACGATTGAGCTGCGTTAAACTGCACCCACGGCTCCTTTTCAGATACCAATTCCGATAAATCATAAACAAACTCCTTGCACAATGTCCCGCAGACCAAAAATATCCTCTCTTGACATATTTTTAATCGCCCCTGTATAGTAATAAAACATACTATATTTATCGGAATTATATAGTTAAGTTTTCTGGTAAATAGCATAAAGAAAACGCTTGTTATGGGTGAGGCTTTTAGCCGCCCATAAAATAAGCACGACAACAAAGGGGGAAGCGATGGTGGATACATTCTACATCATTTTGAATGTTGCTGTTCTTGTTGTACTTATTGGAATTTTAATCCGAATGCAGCAAAAACATTACTCATTCAGTAAGCGTGTGTTTGCAGGGTTAGGTATTGGAATTGTAGTGGGAGCTATTCTCCAGGCAATTTATGGTACAGGATCGGACGTCTGACCCAAACGACGGAATGGTATAATATTGTCGGCAGAGGTTATGTGCAATTATTGATGATGATTGTTGTTCCGCTCGTTATGGTTTCTATTATTCAATCCATCATTAATTTAGAAAAGTCATCCGACCTTGGTAAAATGTCTGGATGGATAATTGGATTCTTGGTTTCCACTGCTATGGTTGCGGCGCTGGTCGGTATCGGAAGTGCTGCTGTTTTTGACTTGAATGCAAGTGAGATTGAAGCAGGCCAGGAAGAGCAGGATCGAGGGTCGATGATGGAATCACGGCTTGGGGATGTTGAAGATATGTCCACACCTGAAAAGATTTTGAGTTTTATTCCGTCCAACATTTTTTCAGGATATGACACAGGACCGGCCTACTTCCGTGATTGCAATCGTTATTTTTTCCATGATCGTCGGGATAGCAGTTCTTGGACTGCGCAGAAAGAAACCAGAAGAGGCAGAACGGTTTACGAAAGGTATTAATACGATATTCGCAGTGGTTATGCGTATCGTGACATTAATTCTTCGTTTGACGCCATTTGGGATATTGGCGCTGATGGCTACAACGGTGGCAAACACAGATATCGCCGGAATTATTGAACTTGGTAAATTTGTTATCGCATCGTATGCAGCATTAATCATCATGTTTATCATTCACCTTGTGCTGGTTGGTGTATTTGGCCTGAATCCAATGACTTATTTGAAAAAAGTGCTGCCGGTATTAACGTTTGCGTTCACATCACGCTCAAGTGCCGGAACTATTCCATTAAATATCCAGGCACAAAAGAACGCACTTGGTGTTGATCAGGGAATTGCCAATATGTCGGCATCATTTGGTGCGACCATCGGCCAAAACGGATGTGCGGGAATTTATCCGGCGATGCTTGCTGTTATGATTGCGCCATCAGTTGGCATCGATCCACTAACACCAGGCTTCATCCTGCAACTTATACTGATTATCGGAATTAGCTCGTTTGGAGTCGCAGGTGTCGGCGGAGGTGCAACATTTGCAGCATTGATTGTTCTTTCCTCCATGGGATTACCTGTCGCATTGGCCGGACTGTTAATTTCGATTGAAGCGCTAATTGATATGGGCCGCACCGCATTGAACGTCAATGACGCGATGCTCACAGGAACACTTACATCCCGGGTTATGAAGAAACTGAACCTGAAAACATTTAACGATAAAACAGCAATTGAACAAGAAACAGCATTATAATTTAAAAATAGCCACTCCATCAGGTCCGGGTGGCTATTTTGTTGAATGGGCGAAAGGGCTTCGAGCGAGGGAAGTAATAAATTGGGCGGGAAGGCGCGTAAATCGAGCGGGGAGGCACGTAAATCGAGCGAGAGCAGCAGCAAATCGAGCGAGAGCAGCGCCCAAGTCGCGGCACTCGCCCAAACTCGCGCGAAACCGTAAAAGTCGCGCGGCACCGGTTGAAAGTCGCGCGAGAATCGGAAAAGTCGCGCGGCACCGGTCGAAAGTCGCGCGAAAATCGAAAAAGTCGCGCGGCACCGGGCCAAAAGTCGCGCGAAAATCGAAAAAGTCGCGCGGCACCGGTCGAAAAGTCGCGCGAAAATCGGAAAAGTCGCGCGGAACCGGTCGAAAGTCGCGCGAAAATCGGAAAACTCGCGCGGCCCGGGCCAACCAAAAGAAAGATTTTCGGCCGCCGCCCGAAAAATCCCCATCCTCACTCATCTTGAATCATTCCCAAAAGTTTATCCATCTTTTGCTGTTCGCCTGCCGTAGCATATTCGGCAAACGGGCATCCGTGCGTCTGCACACGTTCAACCACGTTGTTGATGGTAAATGCCGACGGGTGCAAATCCTCATCTACTTCTTCCCAATATAATGGTGCGGCAACGGTAGCATCCTCCCGCTTTCTTGGGGAGTATGGCGCAATCAGGGTTTTATCTTTGCCGTGCTGGAGGTAATCGATGTACAGCCGCCCGCCACGTTTATTTTTGAACCGTTCTGTTGTAAATAAATCCGGATACCCATGCTCCAGCGTCAAAGCTATCGCCTCTGTAAAAATGCCGGTCTCCTCATACGTCATGCTGCCGGCCGGAATGGGAATATGCACTTGCAAACCTTTTCCGCCCGATGTTTTAACAAACGACATCAGCTCAAGGTCGTCCAGTAGCTGCTTCAGCAATCTCGCAGCTTTTACAGCCAGCTGAAAGGCTTCCCGACCGGGCGGATCCAGGTCAAACACGATTTCAGCCGGTTTATCGTCCGTCACCGTTTGAAACGGGATATGGTATTCCATCGTGCCATGATTAGCCAGCCAAATGAGAGCGTCCAGATTGTTGCAAACAAAATGTGTCTCCTCGTCCCGCACAACCCCTTCGAGAAAATCCGGTGCATAATCCGGCAGATGTTTTTGAAAAAATGATTCTCCTGAGACCCCGTCAGGCGATCGGATAATTGTTAGGAGTCTATTTTTTAAAAAAGGCAGCATATATGGGGCGATTTCGCGCATGTAGGCAAGCAGGTCGCCCTTGGTCATATCAGCTTCCGGCCAAAACACCTTATCCGTATTGGACACGTCAACACTGTCCGGCAGCATCGCGAGGTCTAGTTTTAATTTTGCCGATGTGCAGGCCGCTACATCCATTTCCGGAAGCAACTGACTGAAGGAAGGTTCCCGAATTTCGCCTGCAACCGGGTCGAGAGTATGGATGGACGCGCACACTGCCGGGGGAAGCCGATATCCACCTTGTTCGTTTTTCCCGTTTGTGAAAAACAACTCCCGCAATGTACGAAATGCTTCTTCATCCAGTCCGTGCTTGCATTTGCCAATTTCCACCACTTCATCATCCTGAAATACACAGGCGGTAAAATACTCATTTTTCGGGTCATAAAATGGCAGCACTGCCGTAATCGTCCGCCAATTTTTAATCTTGAACCAGTCCTGGTGTTTCTTGCCATTCCCGTACAGACTTGAATTCCGTTTCGCCACCAGCCCTTCCCCTTTATAGCGGAACAATTTATCCCATGCTGCATCCGCATCTTTTGAAAACGGGACAAAATGAATACGCTCGCCCAGCTGGCCCGTGTTTCCGAAAACAGTTGCCAGCCTTTGTTTACGCTTCTCTAACGGTATCCTTGTCAAGGAACTCCCCGCTTCTAAGAGCAAATCAAATGCCATGAAACTGGCCGGGCGTCTGGACGCAGCTTCATCAATCCGGTCCTTATTTTTCATGCGGCTGCGCTTTTGAATCTGGGAAAAATTGGCCTGGTGGGGGTGATTCAACACAACAAGCTCCCCATCGATGGTTAGCGGCAGCTGCTCCTCGGCTAAGTATCTGCTGCAGTTTTCGATAATCTCCGGAAAATTGGCCGTCAAATCCGTTTCATTTCTGCTCAAGAGCTTGACCGAACCGTCTTTCCCACACGTCAGCTGGCAGCGGTATCCGTCATATTTGTTTCATACACCCAGTCATCACCACGCGGGATCTCTTCACTGGCAATCGGCTTCATCACATGCATGCACACAACCTCCTGTCCGTTAAAATGCCTCAATTCACCCCGAACTATCAGGATAAATTCGTTTGATGACGGCAAACTATGCAAAAAGGAGGATGTTCCATGCATACGATGTGGAAAGGCACTATCAGTTTCGGGCTGGTCAATATCCCGGTAAAAATGCATGCCGCAACGGAAAACAAAGACGTCAAACTGCGCAACCTCCACAAGGAATGCCAGACACCAGTGAAATATGAGCGCGTTTTGCCCGAACTGTGACCGTGAAGTGGAAAATGATGAAATCGTGAAGGCATATGAATATGCAAAAATAATTCGTCGTGCTGGACGACGAGGAACTGGAAAATCTGAAAAAGGAACAAACCGACAAAGCGGTGGAAATCATGGACTTTGTCGAGCTGGAAGAAATAGACCCAATTTATTTTGAAAAAAGCTACTACCTGTCGCCGGATGAAGGCGGGGCCAAATCATATGGACTCCTTCGCTCGGCGCTGAAGGATTCCGGAAAATCGGTGTCGCTAAAATAATGATCCGTTCCAAAGAACAACTCGCGGTCATCCGAATTTATGAAAACACACTTGTCGCCGAAACAATCCACTATCCGGATGAAGTACGCAACGTGAAGGATGTTCCGAACGTTCCAGAAGCCGATAATGCCGATGAAAAAGAACTGGAGACAGCCAAAATGCTCATCGATCAGCTTTCCGCCGAATTTGATCCGGAAAAATACGAAGATGAGTACCGGACAGCCTTGCTGGATTTAATTGAGGAGAAGAAAGAAGGAGACAAGGTGACAACTGCAACTGACCAGGAAAAACCGAAACCGGACAATGTTACCAACCTCATGGATGCCCTGCAAAAATCGCTTGACCGGGCAAAAGATGACAAACCGACAAAACAAAGCAAAAACGGGCAAAAAGCAGCCACACCGAAGAAAAAATCGCCAAAGCCAAGTAAGCTGTGGCAAATGGGGCTGATATTCTGCGGTGATCGGTCGATACTGGCCCTCAATCGGTTGATTTCAGCCCCCAATTGGTTGATTCCTGTCCCAAACGGTTGATTCCAGCCTCAATCGGTTGATTCTTGGCCCGAACGGTTGATTCCAGCCTCAATCGGTTGATTCTTGGCGCC